>BFAU01000123.1 GCA_008975185.1 bacterium MnTg04
CACGCTGGAGGAGTTCCTGGAGCGGTGGGCGGCTGGCACGTACGTTTTTCAAGGGAAGGGAGATGAGGGAGAAAAGTCAGAGGGCGAATCGGAGCTCACCTATGAACTTCCCGCTGCTCCCAAGGACCTTATGTTTGATGATATGTCAGGCGTAATTTCATGGGCGGCGGGCGACGATCTTGGGGAATGTGCGAATTTCGAGGAATTAACCTCGCTCGTCAATGCCGGTATTCTGCCGGTGCACCCGGTAGCTGTGGCCGTTGACGCCTGGGAGATCGTTTTCGAACCTGATGTCGATGATGGCGACCCTTTGGGAAAGCTGAAGTTCACCATCCGAGTATCAGGCAATTTAACCGATTTTGCGCCATTGGCGGTGACGGTCCCCGCAGAATATCTCGCCTCCCTGCCCGACGATACGCTGGTAAAGATCGAAGTCGGTGCGATCGGGGGCAACGATAACGCGACCTTCACGGAGGTGGGTGATATCTGTGTTAATGAAAACGAAGGGTGCGGCGACGAAGAATAGTTAGTTTGTCCGGAAATCATTCCGACCTTGAAAGACCTGCGTGCAATACAAGGGCAGCAATCGCCTCTTGACCCTTGGCAGTCGAGAGAGGCGATTGCGGCCCGATGCCGCTTACTTGCAGTCTCCCCAGACACGAAACGACCCAGTATCTCCATCATGACTCGAGCACCACGATGACACCGGCCAATTACAAAACTGTGGCCGCAAACGCTGCCCGCCAAGCGGGTCTGGGGGCGTGCATATTGCTTTTTGTCAGTGGTGTCACAGCACAGAAAGCTTTCGACGACAGGCAGCTATCAGCCGACAGCGTAGCAAGCTACCTGCAGGTCGATGTAAGCGGTGATCTCGTGACGTTGACGGCGCACAACGCGGGTGTTCGGGATGTCCTGGATGAGATCGTTCGCCAAAGCCATCTGATCGTCGTCTCGCATGATCCGTTGGCACATCGACTCACCCTGGAAATTGAACGGCTTCCGTTGTCCCAGGCGTTGAACCGCATCATGCGGGGTCAAAGCTACCTGCTTTATCAGGCCCAGGCGGCAACCGGCGCAAGAAACGCGAACCATGAGCGTCCAAGCACCCTGTGGGTTTTCTCCGGTAGATCAGCGGATGACCCCGATCATACGCAAGCTGCCGTTCGCTTTTCATCGGATTCCGCATCCGCTATCAAGGTGCTGCAAGCGGAGCTTATGAGCGATGACATCCACGTCAGACAGGAGGCCATCAAGGGTCTGAGAAGGCTCAAGGCGAACGAAGCAATTGCGCCTCTGAGATTCGCCCTGGCCGACGAAGATAAGAAAGCCCGCGTTAAGGCTATTTATGCGCTGGCACACATTGGGGGAGATGATGCCGGTGCTGCACTGGCCACCGCTTCGGGCGATGAGAATGCATGGGTTCGGGCGGAAACGGCCTATGCGTTGGGCGTGGTTGGCGGCGATATTGCCATTGAGGTCCTCAAATATGCGCTCCAGGATGCGGATAGCGACGTGCGGCGATCGGCAATCGAAGCGTTCACGGAAATCGGCGGGGGGCAATCCGCTCGAGCACTGGCTATTGCGCTGCAAGATGCGGACGCCTCGCTCCGGGTGGAGGCCGTCGAGGCTTTGGCAGACATCGGTGGGGAAAAGGCCATCCGTCTTTTGAACCAGGCCTTGGACGATCAGGACAACGCTGTGCGAAAAGCTGCCAACGAAGCGTTAACCGAGTTGCTGAGCCAAGACCTATGATACACAAAAACGCTCGCAGGACTTGAGTTCAAGACGCAAGCGAACGTCACCGGCCGAACCATATGATCGTCGCTCATGAAGTGACGAACATTGACAGTGATCGCAGCAAACTGGCAAGGATCCGTCCACGTCGGGATTTCGTGAGCGGCGAGAACGAGCTAAAAATGCTTGTCTTGTCTGTCATGGCTACTAACTCCCATGTTCCAAATAGGTGGATGCGTCGACGTATCCTCAAAAACGGGCTTCTACTGCGCTTTTTCTTATGGCGACGTCCAATACCCCCGGCCTCATTTCAGTTATCAATTTAGGCCCAAATTCTTACTATTTGAATTAAGAGGATTCCGCATAGAATTAGGGTATAAACGAATCCATCAGGACATTGAAAAAAGAGGGTCTATGGATCGCGGACCTCCCGTTCAACCAGATGGTAATAGAACAATGTCGGTTCAGGTCTGCTGGGTAACGAAATGGCGAAATGCCATTTGCCGCCGCAAGGTGTTATTTTGGGAGCGGTGTTCTCTAGGAACATCAAACTGGCAATAATCTACAGGAAAGAGTAGGGGGATTCATGAAAGTCGCAGAGCTTTTCGTTCGTTGCCTGGAATCTGAAGGGGTCAGGTACCTGTTTGGCGTTCCTGGCGAGGAAAACATCGATTTCATGGATGCTTTGCTGGACAGCAAGCTCGAGTTCATCCTGACGCGGCACGAACAGGGGGCGGCATTCATGGCCGATGTGTGCGGCCGACTGACCGGCCGGGCCGGTGTTTGTCTTGCGACCCTGGGTCCGGGCGCAACCAATCTCATCACCGGGGTGGCCGATGCGAACATGGACCGGGCGCCGGTCGTGGCGCTTGCCGGCCAGGTCGATACCGGTCGCATGCACAAGGAAAGCCATCAGCATCTGGACCTGGTGAAAATGTTCGAGCCGATTTCCAAGTACTCCACGCAGATTCGCACGCCTGGCGTGGTTCCCGAAGTCATTCGCAAGGCGTTCAAGGAAGCGGAAAGGGAGAAGCCGGGGGTCAGTTTCATCGAGCTGCCGGAAGACATCGCCGATATGCAGGCGGACGGCGAGCCGTTGAAAGTTCAGCGCCCGAGCAGGCCGTATCCAACACCGCAGAAAGTGAAGCAGGCGGCTGACCTGATATCCAGTTCGCGAAACCCGATCGTGCTGGCGGGTAATGGCGTGATACGCGGCTCGGCCAGCAGCGAGCTGGTGGCGTTTGCCGAGAAGCTCAATATTCCGGTGGCGATGACTTTTATGGCCAAGGGCGCGCTGCCGTTTTCCCATCCACTGTCGCTGGGAACGGTGGGGCTTCAGGGTACGGACTATGTCGCCAGTGGTTTCGAAAAGGCGGACCTGGTCATTTGCATCGGCTACGACCTGGTTGAGTACTCGCCTGCAAACTGGCATCCGAACCGGGACAAGAAAATTATTCACATTGATGCGACACCCGCCGAAGTGGATGCGCATTACATACTCGAGGCAGGCGTCGTTGGCGACATCGCCGAGACGCTGAATGAAATCGCAGACCGGGCCCGTCCGCGGGAAAGCAAGATTGCGTATACCCTGCGCCAGATCATCGTCGACGAACTGCAGGCCTGCGAAAACGACCAGGGATTCCCCGTCAAGCCGCAGAAAATCGTGTCTGATCTGCGCCGAGCGCTGGCCACGGCAGATATCGCCATTTCCGATGTTGGCGCCCACAAGATGTGGATGGCCCGAATGTACAAGGCGGAGGCCCCGAATACCTGCATCATCTCGAACGGCTTCGCCTCGATGGGTATCGCCTTGCCGGGTGCGATTGCCGCGAAGCTGACATATCCCGACAAAAAAGTCGTGGCCGTTACCGGCGATGCCGGTTTCCTGATGAACTGCCAGGAACTGGAAACAGCCGTGAGACTCGGGCTGGAACTGGTCGTCTTGATCTGGAACGACAGCAAGTACGGGCTGATCGAGTGGCACCAGAACAAGAAATTCGGTCGTACCAGCCACATCGATTTTGGCAATCCCGACTTTGTCAAATTTGCCGAAAGTTTCGGTGCGAAAGGCTACCGGGTGGAGAGCGCCGGCGATCTTTTGCCTACGCTTGAGCAGGCTCTTTCCTGCGGCACAGTTGCGCTAGTCGATTGCCCGGTCGACTACCGGGAGAACATGATACTCACCGAAAAACTGGGAAACCTGAAGGTCAAGATCTGAAATGGGCGAGCATTTTGCATTGATGGTGCCCGGCGCCAAAGCGGAAGGCGAACCGCTGGCGGTAAGTGCGCCATTTGACCGCCAGGCGATTGGGACAGTTGCACGGGGTGGCCAGGCGGCGGCGGAGTTGGCGATGGCGACAGCTCATGGCTTGTACCGCAACCGGGACGGCTGGCTAAGCCCGGCCAGGCGTATCGAGATCCTGAAAAAGACCGCTGACTTGTTGTACCGGCAAAGAGAGTTCCTGGCGACAGAGTCTGCGCGCGAGGGCGGCAAGCCGTTGCCGGATTCGCTGGTCGAGATAGACCGTGCGGTAGACAGTTTTCGCAGTTGTGTCGATCACCTGCGCGTCCAGGCCGGCAACTGCATTCCCATGGATATCACGCCGTCATCGGCGAACCGCCTGGCGTTTACCATTCATGAGCCGATCGGTGTGGTGCTGGCGTTCAGCGCTTTTAACCACCCCTTGAACCTGATCGCTCACCAGATCGGTCCGGCGATCGCCGCCGGTTGCCCGGTGATCGTCAAACCGGCGGAAGCGACGCCGCTATCGTGCATGCGCATCGTAGCCATCGTTCGCGAGGCGGGTCTGCCCGAGGAATGGTGCCAGGCGCTGGTGACGACCGGTCGCGAGGTTTCGATGGCGATGGTGAGCGACCCGCGAGTGGCTTTTTTCAGCTTTATCGGCAGCAGCAAGGTTGGCTGGATGCTGCGCTCGAAGCTGGCTCCCGGTACCCGCTGCGCGCTCGAACACGGCGGGGCAGCGCCGGCGATCGTGATGGCCGACGCGGACCTGGAGCAGGCCGTTCCTTTGCTCAGCAAGGGCGGCATGTATCACGCTGGCCAGGTCTGCGTGTCCGTGCAAAGAATTTTCGCGCACAGCGTGATCATCGATAAGTTGGCACAGCAGCTGGCCCAGGCCTGTGACGGTCTCAAAGTGGGCGACCCCACGCTGGCAGAAACGGAGGTGGGGCCGCTGATTCGCGAGGCCGAAGTACAAAGGGTGGATGAATGGGTACGCGAAGCTATCGATGGCGGTGCCAGTTTGTTGTGCGGCGGGAAAATTCTTTCGGCCACGACTTACCAGCCGACCGTGTTGCTGAACCCGCCGGCCGATGTACGGGTCAGCACACAAGAGATCTTTGGTCCGGTCGTCTGCCTTTACGGGTTTGCCGATGTCGATGACGCGATCGCCCGCGCGAACAGCCTGCCGTTTTCGTTCCAGGCCTCTGTGTTTACCCGGGACATCGACAGCGCGCTGCGGGTTAGCCGGCGCATCGATGCGGCGTCAGTTATGATCAACGACCACACTGCATTTCGCGTCGACTGGATGCCATTCGCAGGCTTCAAGGAATCGGGGTATGGCGTCGGTGGAATTCCCTATACCCTGAAAGATATGCAGGTAGCAAAACAGATCATTATCAAGTCCGGGGAAATATAGACTGCACGGCGCAGGACCTACATTTGAACAGGAGAGGTTGGCGTCATGAGGATGATGCGTGGATTTGTCTATTTTCTGTTGGCGCTGGCGGTGGCGCTGACCGGCTTTGCCCTGACCACCGGTCCGTCCTGGCTGCTCTGGCCGGCATCTGTATCCCTGGGCTTCGGATTGCTGGGCATCCGGGACATGACCCAGATACGCCACAGCGTAATGCGCAATTACCCGATTTTTTCGCACATGCGCTGGATATTCGAGGGCCTGCGACCCGAATTCCGGCAGTACTTTTTCGAGTCGGATCTTAGCGGTACGCCGTTCAACCGCGAACAAAGATCGCTGGTGTACCAGCGCGCCAAGAACGTGGAAGACAACAAGCCCTTTGGAACGGAAAAGGACGTCTACGAATCTCATTATTCCTGGGTGAGCCACAGCGCCATGCCGCGGCCGGTTCAACAAGAGCAGTTTCGGGTCAAGGTTGGCGGCAAGTCCTGCAAGGCCCCGTATTCGCTCTCGGTTTTCAATGTTTCGGCGATGAGCTTTGGCTCTCTCAGCGGCAACGCCATCGAGGCGCTCAACAAGGGCGCGAAGGAGGGCGGATTCGCCCACGACACGGGCGAGGGGAGCATCAGCCGCTACCATCGAAAACACGGCGGCGATCTCATTTGGGAAATTGGCAGCGGCTACTTCGGCTGCCGCCACGAAGACGGCAGCTTCGACCCGGACCTGTACGCGAGCCAGGCGGCCAGCGACCAGGTCAAAATGATCGAAATAAAGCTGTCCCAGGGCGCCAAGCCTGGTCATGGCGGTGTTCTGCCGGGTTCGAAAGTTTCCGAAGAAATCGCGGAGGCCCGGCATGTCCCGGTGGGTCAGGATTGCATCTCGCCGGCGCGGCACAGCGCTTTTTCCACGCCGGTGGAATTGATGCAGTTTATCGCTCGTCTGCGCGAGCTGTCAGGTGGCAAGCCGGTTGGATTCAAATTGTGCGTAGGCCATTACTGGGAATTTTCCGCGATGGTCAAGGCGATGCTGAAAACCGGGATATGCCCGGATTTCATCGTCGTGGACGGCTCGGAAGGCGGCACCGGCGCCGCGCCGCTGGAGTTTTCGAATCATATGGGAACACCGCTTCGCGAAGGCCTGTTTTTCGTCCACAACCTGATCTACGGCGCGGGCCTGCGGGAGCAGATCAAACTGGGTGCGAGCGGCAAGATCGTTTCCGCGTTCGACATGGTTCGCAACATGGCCATCGGTGCGGACTGGTGCAACTCTGCCCGTGGCTTCATGTTCTCGATCGGCTGCATTCAGTCGCAGGTCTGCCATACCAATCGCTGCCCGGTCGGCGTCGCCACCCAGGACAAAAACCGCAGCCAGGCGCTGGTGGTCGAAGATAAATGGCGCAGGGTTGCAAATTTTCATCGCAACACCATGTCCGCGCTGGCCGAATTTGTTGCGGCCTCCGGCTTTGACCACCCGAAAGATCTTCGTCCCTGGCATTTTTACCGGCGCACAGGGTCGGCCCATACCAGGCCCGGACATTTGTTGCATGAGTTTCTCGATCGTGGCGAAATACTTGAAGGTACGGAAAAGGAACCGTGGGCGACGGCCTGGGCGCTGGCGGACCCGGACCAGTTCCGCCCGCACGAAATTCATCATCGCGAGCTTTGCCCGCCGCAGGCTGGGGTAAACTGACGGCCGTGCCAAACAGTAAACCCCACGAGCGATGACCGATCTGTATTATGCGGCTGCCTGCCAGACCGATTTTCCCAGTCCATCCGGGCGTGGGCAGATCGGCGCCAATAGCAAACGCATGTGCGAAATTATCGAGCAGACGATTAGCGGTTACGAACCGTTTTTCGATGTCCGGCTGCTGGCGTTTCCGGAATTCGCGCATTCGCCGCCGGCCTATCCGACGGTCGCCGAATTGCGAAAAAAATTGGCCATCCCGGTGCCCAACGAGCATACGGATGCTTATGAAAAGCTGGCCAGGAAGTATGGCTGCTATATCCAGACGGGTTCGTTCCTGGAGGCAGACCCGGATTACCCGGAGGCGGTTTTCAATACCACGGTGTTGATCGGGCCGGGCGGGATCCTGTCGAAGTATCGCAAGGTGAATCCCTGGCTGCCCTGGGAGGTGCATACCAGTCCTCATGATATCGAGGATTACCCGCACGACCCGTTGCCGGTGGTCGAAACCGAACTGGGCCGGCTGGCGGTCGCCACTTGTTACGATTGGCTTATTCCGGAGACCATCCGCGAGCTGGCGTTCAAGGGGGCTGAATTGATCGTCCGTATTTCCGCCTACATGGATCCATGGGGTACCGCGCAGCCAATGGAATGGTGGACTCTGATAAACCGAACGCGGGCGCTCGAGAACTCGGTCTATGTCGTGGCCGCCAACCAGGGAGCCAGCTTCAGGAACTACCCGCCGTTTAGCTGGCCGGGCGGCAGCATGGTCGTCGATTATGATGGGCGGATACTGGCGCAGGCGGACCCCGGCCCCGGCGAGAAAGTCGTGGTTGCGCCGATTCACATCGATATGCTGCGCGCCGAAAGAGACCGCCGCAGCGGTCATGACATGCGTGCCCATCTGCGTACCAGTTTGCACAGTTATTTCAGGACGGAATGGCTGGAGCCGGCCAGGGGGCCGATAGACAGTGCAGGTATCGAGGGCCG
>BFAU01000124.1 GCA_008975185.1 bacterium MnTg04
TGAAGGTCGGCGTGCTGCCGGTAAAATGTATCCCGGCAAGATCGGGGCTTGCCAGGACCGGCCCGCCGATCGCAGCCCCTTCGCCCGGCAGGAAACTGATCACGCCTGCCGGCAGGCCCGCCTCGCGCAAAACCTTCATGATGACCCAGGCGCTGTAGGTCTGGGTCGACGATGGTTTCCACAATACCGTGTTGCCCATAATCGCGGGCGCGGTCGGCAGGTTTCCGGCGATCGATGTGAAATTGAACGGCGACACCGCGAAAACAAAGCCTTCCAAAGGCCGGTAGTCCATGGTGTTCCACATGCCATCGGCGGATTCCGGCTGCACCGCGTAAAGCTGTTCCATGAAATGCACGTTGAAACGCCAGAAATCCACCAGCTCGCAGGCGGCGTCTATTTCCGCCTGGAAAACCGTTTTGCTCTGGCAGAGCATGGTCGCCGCATTGATCTCGTCGCGATAAGGCCCGGCAAGCAGGTCGGCCGCCTTCAGAAAAATTGCCGCGCGGTCTTCCCAGTTCATCGAAGCCCAATGACTCTTCACACTGGCCGCTGCCGCGATGGCGAGCGCAACTTCTTTTTCCCCGGCTTCGTGGTATCTGCCCAACAAATGACCGTGATCGTGCGGCGTCCTGCTCTCCGCCACCTTGCCGGTGTGAATTTCGCGCTCCCCGACCACGACCGGAATCTCCAGCTGCTGGTCCATCATGGCGGCGAGACTGGCTTTCAAAGAGGCGCGCTCTGCGCTCCCTGGTGCAAAGGTGCCGATAGCTTCGTTGAACGGCGTGGGTGTACTGACTATGGAACTGGACATGCATTTTCCCGAATTTGGCCTGGCCACGCTGGCGGAGCGGCATTGTAGCCAGTCGTGCCGGCCGCCGACAAGGCTCCCTGGCCGGGTACTCCCTGTGCAGCGTTGCGCCCGCCGCCGCCGCAGCCGGAACGGTTATCCGGGATAGGCGATCCGCTTCCCCAGCGGGTTGAAGGAGACCATCGCCAGCTTGAAATGGGCGAGCGCAAACGGGATCCCGATAATGGTTATGAAATACAGAAATCCGATGATCAGGTGAAACATCGTCAGCCAGACCCCGGCAAGCAACATCCAGAGTATGGCAAAAAACGTAGTGCCGAAAATTCTTTGCTCACCGGCTTCCTCGGCATCGACCAGCGTCCGCCCAAATGGCAGCGCTGCAAAACCGGCAATTCGAAAACAAGCGATCGCAAAGGGCATCCCGACAATGGTCAGGGCCATGATGCTGCCGGCGATTACCCAGAAGAAAAAACAGACTATGCCGGGGCCCAGGAAAAGCCACAATAGATTGCCCAGCAAACTGATTGGTCCCATCGCACACGGTCCCATCGCACATCCCGCCGAACCAATGATAACAGAGGCTGGATTGCCGACCGGCTATTGCGCGTGTTGGTTCAGCCGACCAGGGGCTGGTAAAAGGTGCTCGACAACCGATTATGACGATCTACATTTCGCCGCAGCCGCTTGAAAGTCACGAGCTTGCGGCCCAGCCCCCTGACCGCTTGCCGTTGGGACAGATGTTTGGTCTGGTTGAGCAGCGGCACGCCGCCGTTGGCTGAGCAGAACTGGTTCAGGTCAATCAGAAAATCCTCCCAGCCCTTGCCGCCGCTGCTAAACACATCGAGCGTAAAGACATCCCCGTCAGCGGCATAGGAAAGCAAGCTGGCCGGGTCCTTTGGCACGAAAAGCGCCTTGGTCGGGAGATCGCAGCGGAAACCATGGTCGCGTTTGTATTGCAGACAAAAAGCGACATATTTTTCGATCAGCAATGAGAAATCATCGGCTGGAAACGCCCAGGTCGTGTAAGTGCATCTGCCCCATTTGGGCATGCGACAGCGCGGCAGGCAAACTGCAGACATTTCCACGATACGGTCTTGTAACAGCCTGGTAAACATTTTTTGCGCCCGGAACAGCAGGATATCGAGCTGTTTACCCCGCAGGCCGCTGCTTGGCACCAGCCGCTTGAACAGTTGGGCCACCAAAGGCACCAGGCAATTCCAGCCCCATACCCTCAAGGTCGGCTTCCACTGCCTGGTTGCCGTCTCCAGCTTCACGGAATGCCGAGTCTCGAGTTGTGCCTTGTTGGAGAACGGGTACACAGTCAGCCTTACACCGATGCCGTCACCGTTTAACCCGGCCATCGCCAGCGACAGGTCATCGAGGTCCATTTGCCAGCGTTTGACCACGAAACCGATTTTTTCGCGTACCGCAAAAGTTACTTCGTAGACGATGCCCAGCAGACCGAAGCTGCTGCGCATGACATTGAGCATATCCGGTTGCTTGGCCGTCACGTTGAGTTTCGTTCCTTGCGGGATCACCAGCTTCATAGCGACGACGGTCGAAGAAATCTGCCCGAGGATTCCGCGCGAGGATATGTATCGATTCGATGTGCAGGCCACGCTGCCGGCGCTGATATCGCCGAACTCCGGACAGGCGCAAAGCTGAAGCCCGCGGGCGTCCAGCGCCTTGACCAGGTCGTAAATGCGTACACCGGCCTGCACCCGGACGTGACGCTGCCCGAATTCGAGTATCCGGTTGAAGTTGCCCATATCGATGATGGTGCCGCCATCGGCGACCGCACAACGGGTAATTGAATGTTGAAAACCAACGGCCCGAACCGGCGCCGGGTACTTTTTCTCGTTCTTGATGATTTCGATCAGTTCGGAAACGCGTTCGGGCTTGACTACCATCCTGGGACGGGTGATCGCGGAGCCCTCCCAGTTAATCGACATTCCCTTGCGGCCATCGATTGTGGCTTCCATACCGTTGCCCCACTTTTGGTTCTTGCCCAAGACTGCCCGGAAATACAGCCCCGAGAGCAGACATAGTAAGCGGCGGCAAAAACGCACAGTGTGACGCAGTTCGCATTACCGCCGGACGGTGGACCGAATTACGGGCAAAGGGGCGGGTTCAGTGGGGGTTTTCGACCATTTCCACGGCCGAACAACGACGGTTGCCGCTGGCCAGTACCGCCTGCAAACGGTAATCGACGCCGGCAACGGTAGTCACGTTCAGGACATACCTCGATGTGCCGCCCGCATCCTCCACTTCACAATCGACCAGCAATACGTGTGAACCCGGCGACACGCGCACACGGTTTTTGAATATGCCAAGCCGGGTATCGTCAACTTTGCGCAAATAGACATTCACCGGGCTGTCAAAACGCAGCCTGAGATCACCGGAGATGACGGATAGCGATCCGGGGGGGCCGGACCCGCCGACCGGTACGCTG
>BFAU01000125.1 GCA_008975185.1 bacterium MnTg04
GAGGCGGGTGCGTGGAACACAAACACCTGAAACACGGTGATTACGAGGACGACCGGCAGTAGATCGCGCAGGCTGGATAGCGCATCCCTGGCCAGAGCGATCAGTGAGGCTTTCAACTTGGCCGAGCCTTTGTAAACCCTTGTTCTATAAACATATTAACCAAGAAAACACTTAATCCGGGTTCCTGAACGGCCTCCTCGAGGGCAAAATCGAGCTACCGTGACCATATCACCTATTGGCGAGCGACAAGGCGATATCAATTTGCCAGAGCGCTCTCTATAATCGGCGCCTTTTCAGCACCGCCTCCGCATCCATGTCGAATCTTTCACATCTCAGGAATATCGCCATCATCGCGCATGTCGATCATGGCAAGACGACATTGGTCGACCAGCTGTTGCAGCAGTCCGGCACCTTGGGGCCGCGTGCCGCTGTGCCTGACCGGGTAATGGACTCGAGCGATCTTGAACGTGAACGCGGCATTACGATCCTGGCGAAGAATACTTCGATACGCTGGAACGACTACCTGATCAACATCGTCGACACACCGGGACATGCAGATTTTGGCGGCGAAGTGGAACGCGTCCTGTCCATGGTGGACAGCGTGCTGTTGCTCGTCGATGCCGTAGAAGGTCCGATGCCGCAAACCCGCTTCGTCACCCAAAAAGCGTTTGCCAGTGGCCTCAAACCCATCGTGGTCATCAACAAGATCGACCGCGACGGGGCACGGCCTGACTGGGTGCTGGATCAGACCTTCGATCTGTTTGACCGCCTCGGCGCAACCGACGAGCAACTCGATTTTCCGGTCATTTATGCGTCCGCCCTTCACGGCTATTCGTCACTGGATTCAATGGTACGCCAGGGAGACATGACGCCGTTGCTGTCAGCGATAGTCGAACACGTAGCTCCGCCGCAAGTAGACCGCGAAGGTACGCTGCAACTTCAGGTTTCCAGCCTCGATTATGACGCCTACGTGGGCGTCCTGGGCATCGGGCGGGTGCAGCGGGGCAGCGTTCAGGCCAACTCGGCTGTTTGCGTAGTGGCTCCCGATGGGTCCGTTCGCAAGGCGCGAGTTCTCGAACTGCATACCTTCCACGGTCTCGAGAGGGAGAAAATTCAGCGTGCGGATGCCGGCAACATCGTCGTCTTCAGCGGCATCGATAAACTCGATATCTCGGATACCTTGTGCGCTGTGGATCACCCCGATCCGCTGCCGGCACTGGCTGTCGACGAGCCGACCATAAGCATGACCTTCCAGGTCAACAAGTCGCCGTTTTCCGGGCAGGACGGCAAATTCCTGACCAGCCGGCAAATCGGGGAGCGGCTCGACCAGGAACTCAAACACAATGTGGCGTTGCGCGTGGAGGAAACGGACGACCCCGACAAGTTTCGGGTGTCCGGGCGCGGTGAACTGCATTTGTCGATACTCATCGAAACCATGCGCCGGGAGGGCTATGAACTTTCGGTGTCGAGACCGGAGGTCATCGTCCACGAAAAAGACGGCGTCAAGCAGGAGCCGTGGGAGAATCTCAGCGTTGATTTTGCAGAGGCGTACCAGGGCGCCGTCATGACCCGCCTCGCCAGTCGCAAAGGCGAACTTCTCAGCATGAACCCGGATGGGAAGGGGCGGGTCCGGCTCGATTACCGCATTCCGACCCGTGGGCTGATCGGCTTCCGAACCGAATATTTGACCGCGACATCGGGAACGGGGCTGCTCTACCACGTATTCGACAAGTACGATCGGCAGGTGCCGGGCATGATCGGGCAGCGCAACAACGGCGTGTTGGTCTCAATGGTCGCCGGCAAAGCGCTGGCCTATTCGTTGTTCAACCTTCAGGAACGCGGGAGCCTGTTTTTAGGCCACGGCGCCGCGGTTTATGAAGGCATGATCGTCGGTATCCACAGTCGCGGCAACGACCTCGTCGTAAACCCGACCAAGGCCAAGCAATTAACCAACATCCGCGCGGCCGGAAGCGACGAGAATATCGTGCTTACCCCACCGATTCGTTATTCCCTGGAGCAGGCGCTGGAATTCATCGATGACGATGAATTACTCGAAGTAACGCCGAAAAATATCCGTTTGCGAAAAAAATTATTGAAAGAGTCCGATCGCAAACGCGCGTCAAGAACACTGTCAGCAAAGAAAATTTGACAGCAACCGGGCAAAATCGCAAAGTGAAATGATCCGGGGATGTAGCGGGGCGTATCGATGTTCCAGCGTATGATCATTTCGCTGATCGGCATTATCGCGAACACTTTCTTTCGCCGAATCGATGTGGTCGGTATCGAGAACGTGCCCGGCGACGGACCGGTAATTTTTGCCGGTAACCACCCGAATGCCCTGATGGATGGCTTCCTGCTTATTGCGAAGTGCGGTCGGTGGCCGCTGCACTTCATGGGAAACGCGAAGCTCTGGGAATATCGGCTGCTCGCGCCAGTCCTGAATGCGATCGGCGCCGTCCCCGTTTACCGCCGCGAGGAGCATGCCGGCGAGGTCGATAACAGCCAGGCATTCGAAAAGCTATACGAGGTTATCGAGTCCGGCAATTGCATGGGCATATTCCCGGAAGGCATCAGCCATGTGGAGTCGCAACTGGTCAAGCTCAAAACCGGCACAGCGCGCATCGCGCTTTCCGTAACTGCCCGCGGCCAGGCAAAAGTCAAAATTATTCCCTGCGGGCTGAATTACATCAACCGCCACCGATTCAGAAGCCAGGTGCTGATCGAGTTTGGCGAGCCGATCGTCATCGACGATCAATGGATGAGGGACTACAGCCAGGATGAACAGGGAACGGTCAGGAAATTGACCGCGCACCTCGCCGATGCGCTGACCGTCGTTACCCTGAATGCGCCGGATTGGCACACATTGCGTTTCATACAAACGGCCAGACGCTTATACAAGCCGGCATCGGCAGACCTTCGCCCGGGGGAATATATCGAGTTGAACCGGCGCTTTGTCGATGGCTATCTGCAGGCGGCAGACGACCCGGAGATGAAGGCGTTTCGGGAGGAGTTGGAAAACTACCAGGCGCGGCTGGACATGCTCGGTCTTAAAGACTTTCAATTACGCCAGCCGATGACGCTGGGCCGGGCGTTTCGCAAAGTGATGCTCCGTAGCCTGACTATGCTCGCCTTGTTGCCGCTTGCGATACCCGGTGGGCTTTTGCATTTGCCGGTCGGCTGGATAGCGGCGACGGTCGGCGAACGCTTTAGCTATGAAATGGACGATATCGCAACCTTGAAGGTGTTTTCGACGATCTTGCTGTTGCCGCTTTTATATTTGCTCATCGCGATTGTCGTCGGCATCAATTTTGGATTCTGGTGGGCTTTCGTTGCGGTAATCGCCCTGACCTTCAGTTTCTTTGCCTCGGTACGCTTGATAGAGGCGGAGGTGGGCCTGCTGGTATCGATGCTGTCGGTTCTCAGGTTGACCCGCCTGGGAAGCGAAATCGATGACTTGCGCGCGACACGCGCTGTCCTGGTCGGCAAAATAAGAGCGCTGGCCGATCGCCTGGCCGATCCGGATATGCAGCGGCTTTTTACAGATAAGGATTTCAGTCAAGCTGACGACAAATAATCACTGCAGAGATCGGTCGGCAACTGCCGCGGGGGTAAATAGGAAGCAGGCCACGGCTCGTATTTATTAATGGTCAAATGTAACCTAGGAAGAATTCAACCAGAGCGAGGGGAAATGAAAATTTGGGTAGACGCAGATGCATGCCCGGTAGCGATCAAGGAAATCCTGTTCAGGGCGGCTGAACGAACTGCCATAGAGTTGATCCTGGTTGCAAATCAAGCATTGCACACACCACCATCACGCCATATCAAGACACTCCAGGTTCCCCGGGGATTTGACGTTGCCGACGATGAAATAGTGAGAAAGCTGAGCGCCGGAGACCTCGTGATCACGAGTGATATTCCCCTGGCGGCAGAGGTTATCGAAAAAGGTGGCCACGCACTTAGCCCGCGAGGTGAATTGCATACCGTTGAGAATATTGGGGCGCGTTTGAATATGAGAGATTTTATGGATACCTTGCGAGCCAGTGGCGTGGACACAGGCGGGCCATCTGCTTTTAGCCAAAGGGATCGACAGGCCTTTGCCAATAATCTGGACAAGCTACTGACCAGGCACGCAAATACCATCAGTCGATAGCCGAGAAAGAGTGGAATAAGGGTTATGTGCAGACCGAGGTGACATTGGTAGACGGAAAAATATTTCTACATCGCACAATGTTTTATTATGGTTCGCACTTGCTCTGGGCTGAAGATTATGGATAAGAAATTGCCTGGCAAGCAAATGCAGCCGGAACCGGCTAATGCCGGGGCGCTGATTTGAGCATTATTGGTAAGCTTAGCGGGTGTAGTTCAAAGGCAGAACATCAGCTTCCCAAGCTGAGAATGTGGGTTCGATTCCCATCACCCGCTCCAAAAAGCACTCTCTCAACTTAATGCCGGAATCCTGTCGCTGGTTATGGCGCTGGGTAATGCTCGGCGATTATCGCGTCGAGGCTCTTGCGTATTTCGGCGGCCCAGTATGGCGCTCGGTATGCGGCCTTGCGCCTGTGGCTCGCCGGTTTGCCGAGATCCGGCGGCTCGATGCGTGGTATCTCACGCAGGTCAAAGCGAATCACGCGCTCCTTATCCAGCAATATCACTCCCGGTGTTCCATAGATGCCGTATAGATCGGCAACTTCGTCGCCATCGAGCAACAGCGCTACGTCGTAGCCCTTTTCGTTAACGAACGCGGCGGGATCGCCATCCTCACGGAAATTAATGGCTAGAATCCTGACCCGATCCCCGTACTCGAGGCGAATGCTTTGTAAATGCGGGAATAATGCCTTGCAGTAGGGACACCAGGTCGCCCAGAAAAACAGGATAGTCGCCTGAGCCTCTACTTCGTCCTGAAGGTGAATCGTTTGTCCGTCAGGATCGTCAAGCGTCCAGTCCGGCGCGATAGTCCCGGCAGCGGTCGCAGGAGAAAAAAGCAGCATTGACAGGATGGTTGTCAGTATCAGGAAATAGCGCACGTCGAATCCTCAGGCGATGATTGCATTAAATTCACGCAGTACCATACCCGATAATCAAGTGCGTTATTGCATGGATGAATATTGGCCGCGACCGGAACGAGAAGATCTGAATTAATGGCGTAGGAGGGCCTTCAGGCTCGAAACGGTGGTCAATGGCGGCTGAAGCCGCTCCTACTGGTCAAGCTCTGGAATCAACCAGGGTTGGTATTTGGCGAGAACAGGAATTTAACTGGCTCTACTCTTCAAACCGCGTCAGGGACTTGAGGTCTTGCAGCACTTCTGTTTCATCGTGCTCTTTTTCCAGAACCCAGAATAGGTGTTTGCAAAAAATGACGGTGGGCGACAGGTTGAGCTTTGCCCGGTCCCACAGAATCGCATAACGCCGGTTTTTTTCGACATGCGTATTTTTATTTTTGTACAAGCTGTATGCGAGCAACGAGCCAAGTGCAAACAATGGGTAAAACAAGATTCCGAGGATTAGCGATGTAATGTTGAATCTGGTTCGTACGCGCTCAACGATCCTGAATCCGGATAAGGTGCAAATCGTCTGCAGATGCTGCACGCCGACCAGGAACAGGTGGCCGAAATACAGGCGGTCGGAATTCGTTTCCGAGAACCATACGCTGTCGATTTCCGTCGGCGGCGTTCGCCGCCATAGCTCACTCTCCATCAAAAACATCGACAACCTCGCCCGGGCGTGGGAAATGCTGGGCGCGGTAATAATCAAGGTTCCGCCCTTCCTGAGAACTCGATTGAATTCCCTGAACAGGCTGATCTTGTCCGGCATATGCTCTATGCCTTCCTGGCAGATCAGGTAGTCGACACTCGAGTCCTCGACCGGAATACGGCCGGCGAGATCCGCATACTCAGCTTTCATGCCATCGATTTTCATGAACTCGGGATAAAGATCGAAGGCCTTGATCGTGGCTCCCTTGAGAGCGAACGCATAACTGGATCGGCCGTCACCGCAGGGAATATCGACGACGACCTTGCCGCGCAGATCAGGCAGGCCATCGACATAACGAGATACGAAGTCGTGAATGCCGCGGTTCGGAAAGTCGTATTCTTTTTCTACAGGCCGCATCGTTTCCGTGATCGAGTGTTTTGAGCGGCAAGTATAATCAGGACTTTAGGAGATAAATAGCCGAAACACCAAGCACCGCCCGACGTCGAAAGCCTGCCGAATCGAGAAGTCAGAATTCGCGCGATTCCGGGAGTCGGCGGGGCCTCGCCCGTTCAGTAATTTACCCGGAAACCGGCCCTGAAGACGTAGTCGCTCTCCAGGGCGGTACCGTTCAGATCCTGATACACAGGGATCTGGATAGCGGCTTCGAGTATCAGTTTTTTGCTGACGTATTGAATGCCCGGAGTGATGAATATCGTCGTGCCGCCGGAATCATTGTTGACCTGGCCTGCCATCCGGGCTTTTTCGCTGCGGATGATGTTGGCTTCCAGCACGCCGTAGACAAAGGCATTGCTGCTTGGCTGGAGTGCCCTGGGCCATACCCGGCGTTGCCAGGACAGATCGAGCCGGCTCACATCGCCGGCTTCGAAGTTGTTGGCCGCCGTTTTTGCCTGGTAGGTGAGCTGGCTGTGGAATCCGCCTTGCAAGGTCTCCGAAGAGACAACCAGGCCGATGAAACTGTCCCACGAACCGGTTCCGGATTGCAGCGGGATCGGCAGGCGTCCGAGAGCGTCCGCTTCGTCGTCATCGCCGGTCGGGGCCTTGACGCCCGCGATTACCCCCAGCCTCAGCGTCCGGCCGATACCGTCACGCTGGAAAAGCGTGTAGCGGCCGAAGATCGTCAAGTCTCCGATGCCCTGGCTCGAACGGCGTACGCCGCCGGATTGCCTGAGTTCCTTCCGCAGGTATGGCAGCGCTGCAAACAGCGCCAGTTTTTCGCTGGCGCCATAGGCGAGGACCGATACGAGCGCATCCACATCCACGACGAGCCCGTTGTTGGCCGGATCATCGCCCGAGCGGGTAAGTATCAGTTGTTCGCGGTTGATGAACTTGCCCTCGCCGACGGGCAGTGCGGTGCTGAAGGTGATCGGAGCTGCCGGTGTATGAACCGGCGTCAGCAGGATGATGAGACCGGCGAGTGCGGCTGCGGGCCTCATGCTCAGTCTTCCAGGACGATTTCTTCGAATGTCACCAGCGTAAACCCGGCCTTGGTGACCAATTCCTTAATAGTCTCTTCAGAAAGCGACACGCCGTCTTCGACCTGGACGAAGAACTCGCCGGTTTCGAGTTCAGACTTGATATCCACGACGCCCTCGAGATTTTTCAGTTTCTTCTCGACACCGTAAACACAGAATGGACAGGACAGACCGCTAACCACAACATGATAATGCACATCTTCGGCCAGGGCCTGACTGGTAAAAAACAGCAAGGGCAATAGAAAAAACAAGCGTTTCATGTCGATCCTCATTGGCTCAGTCAAGGCTGTCCAGAAACAGCGTCAGCGGGTAAAGCGCATAGGCCGTAAATACGGAAGCGGCAAACAACGCGGTAATCGCCCACAGGATAATCTGTTGTACACGCGATCGATTGCCTTCGCCGACCTCGCATAGTCTGGAGCGGCGGACTCGCCACCAGCTATAGCCAAGGATTATGGCGGTGAGGCTGAAGGTGACGGCTTTGTATTCGGCGAGTACGCCCAGCCAGGGCAACGCCGATACGGCGGAGGCCACGACGCCACCCATCCCGAGGGCGACCAGGGCGATGGGCAGGGCACAACAGGTTGCGCCGGTCAGCGCCAGTACGGCGCTGCCGATGATCCCGTTTGTGGTCTGATTGTCGTTCATCGCGGTCTCTAGAGTAATAATCCATACCGTGGTCTGGTCGGGTTATCGGGCCTGAAGGCCCTCCCACGGGATCGGGAGGATGCTTGACCTTGCAGGCCCGGCCAAATTTCTGTGGGTCCGGGGCCGCTAAAGACAGATCGGCTCGTAATAGCTCAAATCCTCCTACGCCGAATATTATAAGACCTGTAGCAGGTACAGATACAAATGACGGGAAATGGGGTCCGCGTTGGTTTGCAAGCGCCGGCAGGGGCGGCTGCAGCCGCGATCGGATTTCTATCGGGCCTGGAGGCCCTCCTGCAATCTCAAGCGGCAAAAAACCCCGCCATCGGGCGGGGTTTTCCTGTTGCGTTGGCGTCGGTTAGCAAACGGCTCCGGTTACAACTCCAGTATTTCGACATCCGCGATACCGAGCGCCCGGATGGGTTCCTCGATCTTGGCGAGATCGCCGACGATCAGCCAGATCAGTTGATGGGGCCTCAAAACCTCATCGGCCGCGGCATCGATCTGCTCGAGGCTCATCGCTTCGTACTGGTCGGTCAAGGTCAGTACATAGTCGTCGGGTCGGCCGAATCGCTCGTTGGACAGCATGG
>BFAU01000126.1 GCA_008975185.1 bacterium MnTg04
CGGCAAAGGTGCGCCAGTCCGCGGACGGTTTCCCGTCTTTCATTGGCACAAACGCAATCTGGTACCCCCCTTGCAGGCCCGGCGCGCGATTCCAGGATCCGTGAAATGCGACAAAGGCGCCGCCCCGGTACTCGGCGGGAAACTGGGTGCCGGCATAAAAAACCAGCGCATTGGGCGCCCAGTGCGCCGGGAAAGCCACCAGCGGATCCGGGTATTTGCCATCCGCCGCCGTTTTTTTGCCATTCCCGCCATATTCGGGCCCAATCATGCGCCGATTTTTCAAACCGTCGTAATAGGTATAGGGCCAGCCAAAATCGGAACCCTCGAGGGCCAGGTGAAATTCCTCGGCCGGCAGTTCCTCGCGCTGGTCGGCGCTAAAAAACCGCGGCCAAAGGCTGTCGAGCTGATCCCTCCCATGCATGACGAAATACAGTTCGCCGGCAGCGTCGTTGAAAGCCAGCGCCACCGAGTTGCGGATACCGGTCACATAGCGCTGACCATCGGCGATTTGGTCCTGGTTCAACCGTTCAGCGGAAAACTTCCAGATACCGCCGCCGCGAAACAAATGCGGGCAGGGGTTCTGCCCCTTCGAGCCCGCCGAGCGGGCGCGCTTCTGGCACGCGTTAGACGGCGCCCCCGAGTTTACGAACAGTCTGCCATCGGCGCCGATCGTCAACGACTTCGCCGCGTGCGAACTTTGCTGCGGAAACCCGGATACGACGACTTCCAATTCACCGCCAGGGATCAGCCCATCATCGGCGAATTTCATCCGGTAAACCGTGTCATCCGATGAGAAAAAAAGATAATCCCGATAAATGGCCACACCGGTGCCGCCCGCATGGCCGAAGGCTGCCTGGAGGTCGGCGACGCCATCTCCGTCATTGTCGCGCAAGCCGATGATGCCTTTGCCGTCTTTGCTACGACGCATCGAAACGTAGACATCGCCGTTCCCCCGAACCACGAGGTGGCGCGCCCGCCCCAGACCGCTGGCAAACACCGTGGCCTCGAATCCCGGTGGCAATTCGAGTTCCACCGGATCGGCGGCATGCGCCTGTGCCACTACAAGCAAGCCAGCGCTCAGACATGCCTTCTTCAAAAAATCCATTTCCGATCTCCAGCCTGCAGAATCAATGAACTGATTCTAACAACAAAAAAGAACTTCGCTTTGAAAGGTGCAGTCTATAATGGCCAACATGGGTTACCGGAAAACTATTATGATCCGTGCCGCCGGCATCTGGCGTGGAACGCTGCTCGCAATCCTGCTGTTTTGCTCACCAGCATTGCTGGCACACACCTTTGTCCTGGTCAAGAACAAGCTTTTTTGCGATGAAGAAAAAAAGCTGTGCATACAAGGCTGGATCGCCTACGAGAATCACTTCAGTACCATTCGCGTCGATGCTCAGCTGGCAGAACGCAGCGTGCCGGGCACGATCAGTCTGCGTTTTTCGGGGACGACACGAGCCGGCGAGCCTGTTTCTGCCAGACTGGAAATCCGAATCGACGGCCGTTACAGGGAAATCATAAAAAGCTCCTTCATACCTGACGCGCCCACCCGTACCCGATGGACCATGACCGCTTTTTACTTCACGGCGGATAAACCATGAACCGCTTCAAATCGGTTTTTGTCATGGCGTTTTTTGCGCTGCTGACCGTGGTCTCGATCCAGGCTGTCATCCGTCTTGGCGGCGGTTTTTCACCTGGCTGGCTGGGCGCCCTCCTCGCATCCGCGCCGATGCTGCTGATGCTGGGTTTGGTGATGCTGGGCAGGAAGTTTCCCGCCGACCAGTCCCGCCTGACCGTGGTTACGCTGACCATGGCATCCGGCGCCCTGCTCGCCGCGTTTGACTGGGTTTTCCGGGCAGGATCCTATGCTGCCGCCGGCATGGCCGGTCTGTGCCTGGCTGCGTATGCGGCTTACCAATCCTGGTACAGCCGTCTCGATCGCTCGGCATCGAGAATCGAAAATGGGCAACCCCTGCCGGAATTCTCGGCGCTGAATCTGGATGGCAAGCCGGTATACAGCCGCGACTTGCTCGGCAAACCTGCGTTGTTGATGTTTTATCGCGGCAACTGGTGTCCTTTCTGCGTAGTCCAGGTCAAAGAACTCGCCGCAGCCTATCGTGAGCTGGGCGACCGCGCCCGCGTCGTGCTCATCAGCCCGCAGCCAGCCAAAAAAACTCGCGAGCTGGCTGCGCGGTTCGACGTCTCTTTCGATTTTTGGGTAGACACCGATAATCAGGCCGCGACCGTACTCGGCATCAACCATGACCAGGGGCTGCCTGCCGGGATGCAGGCTCTCGGCTACGACACCGACACCGTGTTGCCGACAGCAATCGTGCTGGCCGCGGATGGCTCCGTACTGGATGTCGACGAGACCGAAAACTACCGTAACCGTGCCGAACCCGGCTTCCTGGCCAGGGTGCTGGAACGACACGGGCTCTGAGCAACGTCACGGCCAGCGGGCTGATCCACCTGGTTCTGCATGCCGCTATACCTGGCGGGATCGCCTGGTTGTTTTTCCGGAAATACTGGTTAAAAGCCTGGCTGATCATGCTCGCCACGATGCTGGTCGACCTGGATCATCTGCTGGCGTCCCCGGTTTACGACCCGGCCCGTTGCAGCATCGGCTTTCATCCGCTGCACCAATGGCCGGCCATCCTGGTCTATGCGCTTATCGTTTTCGTCCGTCCGCTCCGGCTGCTCGGTATCGGCCTGCTCATCCACACGCTGCTGGATGGCCTGGACTGCCTGGTATGACGCTGGCCGTGGCCCTCTGCTAAGCTTGGCGCGGGATTTGGGGGAACAGGCCGATGCGGAAATTTGTCCGTGAATTGACACGCCGAAATGTGGTCCGGGTCGCCCTGGTCTATATCATCGCCGCGTGGATCATGATGCAGGTTGTCGACGTCATGTTTCCGGCACTGCAGCTTCCCGAATGGACGGTATCGATTACCGCGGCGCTGATCCTGATCGGCTTTCCATTCGCCTTGATTTTTGCCTGGGCATTCGAAATAACGCCCAAGGGCATCAAGCGCGAAAAAGAAGTCGATCGCCGCGAATCAATCACGACACACACAGGCCGCAAGCTCGATTTCATGATCATCGGTGCGCTGGTCGTCGCGGTCGCTTTCCTGCTGTTCGACAAGCTAATCCTGACCGGCTCTGAGGATGAGGTGGCAAGCGTCAGCACCCCGAACCAGGCTGCCGAAACACCCACTAAAGTGCCGGAAAAATCGATTGCGGTGTTGCCGTTCGTTAACATGAGCGGGAATATCGATAACGAGTATTTCTCCGATGGCCTGTCCGAGGAGTTGCTGAATGTCCTGGCCAAGATGCCGGGGCTCAAGGTCGCCGGCCGCACATCGTCATTCCAGTTCAAGGGCGAGAACAAGGACCTGAGACTGATCGGCGAACAACTCGGCGTCGCCCATGTGCTCGAGGGCAGCGTCAGGCAATCGGGGCCCAAGGTCCGCATCACCGCCCAGTTGATCGACACCGAAACCGGGTTCCACCTGTGGTCGGAGACTTTTGACCGCGAACTGAACGACATATTCGCGATCCAGGATGAGATCTCGGCAGCGGTTGCCGGAGCCCTGCAAGTCACTCTTTTTGGCAATGCCGGCGAAAAGGTCGCCGGCTCACGGGGAACAGACAGTATCGAGGCCTACGACCTGTATTTGCGCGGCCGCTATCTCCGCGAACATGTCAGTAGCAATAATATTCAACAATCGATCGCGGTTCTGCACGAGGCGGTGGCCATCGATCCAGAGTATGCCGCGGCGTGGGCACAGCTTTCATTGAGCCAGGGGCGCTGGACCGGGACCTATACCGAGTCGCTGCAGTTTGCACAAGGATATGCTATCGCCCGCCGGTACGCGGAGCGTGCTCTGGCACTGGACAATCAACTGGCCGAGGCGCATATCGCGCTGGGGGCGAGTCAG
>BFAU01000127.1 GCA_008975185.1 bacterium MnTg04
CTTCCGCGGTCGCGGAAGAGCGGACGGCAACCGAAATATCCGCGCCGTCACGCATGGCATCCCATTGGCTGCGGAGTTCGTTTTCCAGGCGGTCCGGCAAGGAGATATCCATGATCCATCGGCGGATTCGCGCGCCGCTGTCAGCCAGTGCCGAAACATCATCGATATCGAGGCCGGACAGCTCCCGGGCGATTTTCCCGTCCAGGCCATCGGCGGACAAAAAATCGCGGTAGGCATGCGCGGTGGTAGCGAATCCGCCAGGAACCGAGACTCCCAGTCCTGACAAGTGGCCGATCATTTCTCCCAAAGAGGCGTTCTTCCCGCCAACCAGCTCAAGGTCATTCATGCCAAGCTGATCGAGCTTGATTATATACGGCTGCAACAGGCTCCCCTTGTAATCGGTCCGGCGGAAATACAAAATGCCCGACGAGCAGAACGCCGACATTATACACGGAGGGATTGTGAATCAACGGACCATATTTTTCGTCTCTGACCAGACCGGCGTTACTGCTGAAACGCTGGGCCATAGCCTGCTGACGCAGTTCGATTCGATTAATTTTCGCCATGTAACCTTGCCCTTCGTTTCAAGCACTGAAAAAGCCGAGGAGGCTTTGCGCCAGATCAACCAGGTCGCCAAAGTCGAGGGGACAAAACCCATAGTATTCAGCACCTTGGTCCAGGACGATGTGCGAGCCATTATTAATCGCGGCAATTGTCTTTGCCTGGATTTCTTCGACGCTTTCGTCGCTCCGCTGGAGAAAGAACTGAAGACGCGCTCATCGCATACGATCGGAAAAGCGCACGGCATGAAAGATATCGTGGCCTATACCCGGCGAATCGAGGCGACTAATTTCGCGCTGGCGGCGGATGATGGAGCCCACACGCGCGATTACGACCAGGCGGAGGTAATATTGATAGGAGTTTCCAGGTCCGGGAAGACCCCTACGTCACTTTACCTGGCCCTTCAATACGGAGTGTTTGCCGCCAATTACCCACTGACGGACGAGGATTTCGAACGCGGCGACCTGCCGGACAGCCTCAAGTCACGCCGCCGGAAATTATATGGTCTGACCATCGAGGCGGGCAGGCTACAGCAGATCCGCAACGAAAGGCGACCGGAAAGTAATTATTCGTCGACTCGCCAGGTCCAGTTTGAGATTCGTGAGGCGCTGGCGTTGTATAAACGATATGGTGTCCCGTTCATCGACACTACGGAATGCTCGATCGAGGAAATCGCCAGTACGATTCTTAACGAGACCGGCATTAGCCGGCATCTCAGGCCATAGTATGGTTTGGGCTCTTCGCCAGTTACCACGAAACGGTCATCGGTATGCCGGATCTTGCCCCGGGGCTCCCGCGCACTGTTAACAGGGTCACGGTACTTCGAAATGGCTGTGTTATATTGCCAGCATGGTCCGAGACAGCCACATCGCGATTGGTGCAGGCGCAAAATTATCCAGTTTTGCGGCCCTCATGTCCTTGTATGAGAGTAATTTTATCCGTTTGAACTGGCTGATCCAGGAGCCGCAAAAATTTATCGGCGAACAGCAATCCAGCGTCCCCGGAGACTGCACGCTGCATCTGAGATTGCTGGAGCGTACGCGGCATACCAGCACCCTGCACATGACCTATATGTTTGAGGACTCCGGGCAATGGATAGCGGATCCCGATATGACGATTCGCATTTATCACGACGCCAGGGTGGCGGAGGCGATGGCCTGCAGCAGGGTGCATCGCCACGAGATTCTCCGGCAGTTTGATACGGGTTGCAGGCAGGAGGTCGACCGCCGGCGGGTGAGAAATTCCATGTTGAACAAGTGGCTGGAGTATTGTGCGGAAACCGGTCACCGGTTTGTCGCTATCGGACCCGCGGCTGGCCTGAACCGGGCGGCGAGTTAGAACGGGAAAGGGACTATGGCCAGGGACGACAAGTTCGGAGCATTCACGATACGCAACGAATCAAGAAGCCAGGAGATTGGCGAAAAGCAGCTGATCAAACTTTATCGAAACCGCGCCGAACTAAAAAAAGAATTTAAACGGCTGCGCGATGAAAGATATACGCTGGAACAGGCACTGGAAAAAAAGGACAATGAGTTACAAAAATCCCGCGGCGAACTAGGTGCGTTTGAAGCATTACTTGCCGAGCCAACCACCGCGTTCAATACATTGGTTTTTTTCCAGCTCAGGGGGATATGGGAGGATTGCAGCGGGCGCGTAAAAAAACTGGTTCTCGAAATGACCCAAATTCGGGAGACCAGGGAAAGGCAACTGCATGTGGCCGATTTTAGCAAGGCACAGGGTGTGAGGGCCGGGAAATTCGAAGTCAAGGAAAGTGCGCTGCAGGCCGAGCAGGAAGAGTTCAGCGAGATTATCGAGAAACTCCAGAAAAACTGTAACGAGTTGAAGGGGTTCTGGAATTTTTTCAAGCGGCGGGATTTTCGTGCGCAGATTACCGAGAACGAAACGCAGCGTCAGGAACTGAAACACAAATCTGGCCAACTTGCGCAGAAGCGGCAGGAGATCGAAGCGGAACAACCGCCGGAATTCGGTGGCCTCAGTGTGCAGGGAAAAAGAGCGATCAACCTGGTCGGGCTGGCGAGTGCACATCATCTCTACGAGCACTACGCTTCGGGTGGCCTGTATAAGTTGGTCAAGGCCGCAACCGTGGGCAAACCGCGCAATGCGCGCTACGGCGACAAGGGAGCATGTGAAAAAATAATGAAAAGAGTCAATGAGCTGAAAGTCGCGCTGGAAAAACAGAAAAACTTCAACCAGGTTTTGCGAGAACGCACCGAGCGCATAAAAAGCATCGTCAGTTACCGCAAGGACTCGGAATGCGTTCCGCTGGCCAAATCACTGGCCGAGTTGCCATCCAGGGAGCCGCAGGCAGATGGCAAGTTCCTGGAAAGCGTCAACCTGCTGGCCGACCAGGTCTGGGATGTCCACGACGCGTTGTTGAATTGACTAAGGTGATGTCGTCCCGATGCCCAGCCGGGAGACCTGCATAACCTTTCTGCCCCAGCGCACCATTCCGTCGAGCACCACGTACAGGTAAGGCACGACCAGCAAAGACGTGACGGTCGAAAATGCCAGACCGCCGATAATGGCCCTGGCCATCGGGAAATACGGAGGCCCGTCGCCGCCGACCTGGGTCGTCCCTACCGCCAGTGGAGCCAGGCCCAGGATCGTCGTCGCCACGGTCATCAGGATCGGACGCAAACGGTCTCTGCCCGCTTCGATGATCGCCTTGTCGCGCTCCATGCCTTCATGACGGAGGTTGTTGATATGATCGACCAGAACGATCCCGTTGTTAACGACGACACCGATCAGGATCAGAATTCCGATAGACGCCATGAAGGAAAATGTAGTCCCAGTAATGAGAAAGAACCAGAACACGCCGATAATCGCAAAAACGATCGACACGATAATCGCCAGCGGAAAAAGCACCGACTCGAACAATGCCGCCATCACGATAAATATCATCGCGACACCGAGCAAAGTATTTTGCGCCATGATCTGTTGAGTATCGTCCTGCCGTTCAAACCCGCGACCGAACTTCCAGCTATAACCAGGCGGCAGCGCGAACTCATCCATGAGCTTTTCGACGTAGGGTTTGACGTCTTCCAGCGACTTGTCTTTCTCCATGTTGGCGTTGATGACAACCGCCGTCCGCCGGTCGACGCGCCGGATCGCCTGCGGACCGCGGGTCACGTTAAAGTCGGCGATCGCACCCAGCGTTACCCGCTGGCCGGCGGCCGTGTACAGGGGGAGGGCGGCCAGATCTTCCAGGCTTTGCTTGTCGCTATCGCGGAAAGCCATGCGCACGGTGATCTCACCATCCTCGCCACGGAATTCCCGCAGGTTTTCTCCACGCAGGGCCAGAGACACGAACTGGGCGACCAGTTCGGTGCTCAATCCCAGCGCCATCGCTCTTTCACGATCGACGACGATCTGAATCTCCGGCGCGCCCGTGTCGGCATCGGAAATAACATCGGTCAAACCGTCTACGCTTTCCAGGATACGCTCGACTTCAAAACTCAGCTCGTTTAGCAACACCGTGGAATCGCCGGAAATTTGTACGCTGAAACCGTCGCCACCGCCACCTTGCCGGTCGAATTGAAAACTGGGTTTGCCGATCACCAGTTCGGGGATGTTTTCGGTAATAAACGCGATGACTTCCTTGGTTGAGATTGTTGCGTCGTCTTCATCCGTAAGGAGAATGGTCGATTCGGCGCGCCCGGTGTCGAAGTAACTGTATACCTCGACGATATCGAGTTTTTCCTTGTTCGCATAAAGAAAATCTTCGATCCTGTCCACCGCGGCCTCGACTCGCTCCAATGGATAAATCTCGTCCACGTGATAGGGCATAAACAGACGGCGTCCCGACTCCTGAGGGAAGGCATCGAATTTTATGAACTTCATGGGTATCGCCACGCTGGCCATGATTACGACGATGAAAAGCGCGGTCCACCAGCGATGTTTCATCACCCAGGCCAGAGCATTTGCATACTTGTCGGTCAGGCGCGTCATCAATGCGCCTTTTTTGGGGACCGGTGGCGGCGGTACGCGGGCAGCCAGCATCGGCACGATGGTCTGTGCGATAGCGAGTGACGCCAGTAGTGCGACGACGATGGTGATGGCGACATGGGTCAGAAAAACAGTGATGTCCGCTTTCTGCCCGAACATGATCGGCAGGAAAACGATGATCGAAGTCGCCGTGCCGGCAATCACCGCCAGGCCCACTTCGTTGACCCCGAGGAGGGTCGCCTTTACCGGCTCATCCGGGTGCATGATCCGGTAGCGGAAGATACTTTCAGTGACGACGACCGCGTTGTCGACGAGCATGCCGACCGCCAGCATCAGACCCATCATCGTCAGGATATTCAGCGTCAGGCCAAAGAAATACATCGCCGCCAGCGTTATCAGCAGCGAAAAGGGCACGGCCAGCGTGACGATCAGCGTCGTGCTCCACTGGCGCAGAAACAAAAACAACACGCCGATAGCCAGCAGCGCGCCGATCAGGCCGGCGCTCAGCAGATCGTTCAACGATTCGCGCACATTGTCGGCCTGGTTGTCGAGGTCGAAAATGTTGATCCCCTGCATCTGCGGCAATTTTCCGATTTGCCGGATTTCCCTCTGCACCCGGTCATTGACCTCGACCATATTGGCGCCGGTTTGTTTGTAAATATTGATCCCAACCGCATAGGTCCGGTTGAGGTGCCGGCCATAATTGCGATCGGGACTGCGTAGTTCCACAGCGGCGATATCGGACAGGCGGAGGTTGCGGTTATCGACCACGATGTTTTCGATGTCTTCCAGGGATGTGAATTCGCCACGCGGGCGAACGCTGAGGCGCTGACCCGAGTCGGTAATCTGACCGGCGCTGACGGCAAAATTACTCTTTTCCAGCAACTCGCGAAGCTCGCGTATATCCACGCCGTGCGCGGCGACCCGATCTACATCGAGCAGTATGCGAATTTCCCTCCGCTCGACGCCCTGCAATTCAACGCGAGACACGCCCTCGAGGCGCTCCAGCCGTCTTTTGACCGTGTGGTCCAGCATCTGATAGGCGCCCGACAGGTCGCGGTTGCTGGAGATGCGCAGTACGAGGATAGGCTGGTCGCCGAGCGAGCCGGTAAAAACCAGGATACGTTCCACGTCATCCGGAATATTGTCGCGGGCTGCGTCGATCCGCGCTCGCGCTTCGATGCCCATCCTGGATGCGTCTTCATCCCAGCCAAATTGCACGAATATTTGCGACTGGTCTTCGGTCGATGTCGACTGCATCCGTTCAACGCCACTGAGCGTGGCCAGCGATTCTTCGATGGGCCGCGTGATTTGTCGTTCGATCTCCTCGGGTGTCGCCGAGCGATATGGGATCTGCACAAACAGTCCTGGAAATTCGATATCCGGGAATTTTTCCAGCGGCAGCAATTGCGAGGAAAGGCCTCCGATCGCCGCCAGCGCGACAAACACCATGATTACAGTTACCGGGCGGCGTAATGCGAATTCAGTATGTCGCATGGCAAATTCTCTCAAACAAAACTGGTCTGTCCCGTTGGTATAGTTGCGGGTTTGCGATCCATCAATGAATAGACGGCCGGTATCACGATCAGCGTCAGCAGGGTCGAGGTCAGCAAACCGCCAATGACGGTGATCGCCATCGGCGTGCGTACTTCCGCACCCTCGCCGAAGCCGATCGCCATCGGCAACAGGCCGAGCGTCGTGGTCAGCGTCGTCATCAGGATGGGCCGCAATCGCGCCTTGCCTGCTTCGATGATGGCGGCAGTCTTTTCCGTGCCGGCTTCGCGCAGCTTATTGATCATGTCGACCAGGACGATGGCATTGTTGACGACGATTCCGGCCAGCATGATTACGCCGATAAATGCGACGACATTGATTGGCGTACCGGTGACAAACAGAGCGAGTACCGCGCCCACCAGCGCCAGCGGAATCGTAAGCAAAATGACGAAAGGATGGATCAGCGATTCAAACTGGGACGCCATCACCAGGTAGACAAGAAAAACGGCGAGCATCAGCGTGAATTGCATCGATCGCATGGAGGCCTGCATTTCCTCGTTCTGGCCGGTGATTTGCGCGCCGATTCCGGCGGGCAACGGCGTCGTATCGATAATTCCCTGTAATTCGGCGGCGGCGGCGCCCAGGTCACCGAAAGCCAGGTTGGCCGATATGATAGCGACTCGCGCCTGGTCGACCCGCCGGATCTCGGCTGGCCCGCTCGCCAGTCGAATATCGGCGATCGCCTCCAGCGGGATCGGGCGGTCGCTGGCCGGGTTGACGATCAGGCTGCGTATGTCCGCGACCGACGCCTCACTGGTATCGACACTGCGAACCAGGACATCGATCTTGCGGTCTCTCCAGGTATATCGCGTAGCGATATCGCCGCGAATGTTCGACACGACGCGATTGGCAATATCGCGTACGACGAGCCCCAGGTTAGCGGCCCGTTCCTGGTCAAAAACGATCTGGATTTCCGGGTTTCCGAATTCGACCGTCGTCTTGATGTCGGTGAATCGGCTGGACGCAGCCATCGCCTGCTGGATCTGGTTGCTCACCGCAGCTATCTGCTCAAGATCGAAGCCCGAGACTTCGACTTCCAGGGGTGTGCTGAAACTGAACAGCGTAGGCCGGCCGAACTCATACTGAACCCCGGGAAGCACCTGCAGTCGTTGCCGCATGGATTCGATAACCTGCTCCTCGAGCAACCGGGTGCTCCCCGGCGCCATTTTTACGCTGAATTTCCCGGTGTGTTCGCCCGAATCGACCGGGTTGGCATCCAGTCGGTTGCCGGTTCCGGCAACCGAGTAAGTCAATTGCACCGAATCGTCTTCGGATAGCGCTTGTTCGACCGTTCTGAAGCTCCGGTCTGTCCGACTCAGCGGAGCACCTGGCGGCAGGCGTACATCGACGAAAAACTCACCTTGCGCAAGCTGCGGTATCAGTTCGCTGCCCAGCCTCGGTACCAGCGACATGGTCCCCGCAAATATTCCGGCCGCAATCAGGACAACCAGTCCGCGGCGCTGCAGCGACCAGGCCAGCGCGCCCGGGTAAACGCGAGCCAGCGCGAGGTAAAAACCCTGGAAAATCCACACACCCGGTCGCAACAGCTTATTCATTACCCAGGCGATCAGCGAGAAAAACTTGCGAAACATTCGAATCACGAACCCGATGCCACGCGTTAGCCGCGCCGGCGGGCGGTCATCGGTGGCATCGGCGAAGCGCTCGCCCGAGCCCATTGCTGCCAGCATCGGGATCAGGGTCAGTGCGACGATCAACGAGAACACCAGGGCGAAGGTTACGGTCAGCGCCTGGTCCTTGAAAAGCTGGCCGGCGATACCGCTGACAAAGACCATCGGGAAAAATACGGCGACCGTGGTCAACGTTGAAGCGATAACGGCGGTGGCGACCTCGCTCGACCCTTCGCGAGCCGCCTGCAACAGCGGCAGACCCATTTCCTTCTTTCTGACGATATTTTCCAGAACGACGATCGAATTATCGACCAGCATGCCGATCGCCAGCGCAATACCGCCCAGTGACATGATGTTCAGCGATATTTCACTGCTATACATCATCAGGAATGTGCCGACGACCGAAACCGGGATCGCAGCGCCGATGATGAAGGTCGCGCGTGCATCGCGCAGGAAAAAATACAACACCAGGATAGCCAGCAGGCCACCCCAAAGCGCGGCTGAGCGAACCTGGGAAATCGCGTTGGAAATAAATGTGGACTGATCGTAAATCGTGATCAGTTTCATGTTGTCTGGCAGGCTCGTTTCGATATTTTTCAATCGTTGCTTGATTCGATTGGCAACCTGTACCGTATTTGCGTCACCTTCTTTGTAAATCCCAAGTTCCACGGACTCCTGGCCATCGACCCTGGTGATCGCCTCCCGTTCCTTGAAACCACGTTTGATTTCCGCAATGTCGCGCATATAAATGATGCGGCCATCAACATTGGCAACGATGGCGTCGGCGATTTCATCGATGTCCTGGAATTCGTTAATGGTGCGGACGAGGAATCTCTGCGATCCTTGTTCGAGCCGGCCGCCGGACAAGTTGACGTTCTCCTCGCGGATTCTGCGGGTAACTGTTTCGATGGACAGGCCGAGTTGGGCGAGTCGAAGCTGATCGACCAGGATCTGTATTTCGTCTTCGAGGCCGCCGCTGGTCTTGACTGCCGCCGTGCCATCGCTGGACTCAAGATCCGTTTTTAGCCGTTCTTCGGCAAACCGGCGCAGGGCCTTCAGGCGGTCTTCGGCATTTTGAAACTTGATCTCGGCGTCGGGGTCCTCGATCAGCGCAAGACGCATGACTGGCTCGCCGGACGGATCGAATCGCAGGAGCATCGAACGGCCGGCTTCCAGCGGGAGTTGCAGGATGTCGAGTTTTTCCCTGACGTCCACACCGGCGATGTCCATATCGGTGCCCCAGGCGAATTCGAGTACGACATCGGATTGGCCCGAGCGGGACACGGACCGGACCCGGCGGACATTCTTGATTACCCCTACCGCCTCTTCGACCGGTTTGGTAATCAGGCTTTCGATCTCGATCGGCGCCGCGCCGGTTAGTTCGGTACGGACGGTCATGGTCGGATAAGAGAGGTCTGGCAGAAGATTGACCTTGAGCCGAGACAGGGAAACCATGCCAAACATGACGACCGCTACGGTGAACATCATGATGGTCACTCGGCGCCGGGTAGCAATATCAATGAGTCGCATTAGTTCCTTCCGTTTTTATGACGGCCTGCAAAACATCAAGCGGCGGATCGTCAGCCGGTGGCGGGGTTGATAATCGAAATCCTGGTGCCGTCTTTCAGACCGGACTGGCCGACGACGACGATTTCTTCGTCTCCCGTCAGGCCTTCCAGGATTTCAATATTTCCACCGCTGGTATAGCCCGTGGTGATCGGGCGGCGGCGCGCTACTCCATCCTCAATGACATAAACAACAGTTTCCACGTCGCCTACGACGATCGCGGAGCGGCGGACAAGAATCGCCTGTTTGTGCTTGTCGATAATGATGTTGAAACGACCGAACATACCCGGTTTCAGATGGCCTTCGTTTTCCGCCACTTCAACAGTGACTTTGAAGGTGCCGGTTTCGGCCGAGACGGTCGGGCTTATCCTGGCTACGATGCCGGAAAAGGACTCATCCGGCATGGCGTCGACAGAAATCCTGACCGGTTGCCCCGGGCGCACTTTGCGAAATTCGCGTTCGGGAACGTGCAGATAACCCAGCAGGGGATCCATGTCGCTTACGTGGAATACCGGTTCCTCGGCACTGATCGTGTTGCCAAGTTTGACATATCGATCCGCCACTACGCCGTCTATGGGCGCTTTGATCTCGGTGTAACTGAGCTCCAGGCGAGCCATATTGTAAGCGGCTCGGAGCGAGTCCATTTCATACCTGATGTTTTCGAACGCGTCCGCGCTGATCAGCCCCCGCTCACGGAGGTCCGTGTTTCTTTTGTGTTCTTGTTCGAGCTTCGAAAGGTTGGCTTTCGCCTGTTGAGTTTCCAGGCGTAGCCGGTCGCCATCCAAACGCGCGAGTACCTGGCCGGATTTTACGATATCGCCTTCTTCGACCAGCAATTCGACGATTTCCCCGCCGACCTTGGCGACTACTTCGGCTTCGCCATCGGCCTCGAGGGCCGCTGTTGCGGAGTAGACGGCGAAAATATCCCCGCGGGTCGGGTGACCCACTTCCACCGGGATGGCGGCAACTTCTTCTTCATCGGCCGCTTCCTGATCGTCATCGTCCTTGGCCTGCATATCGCATGCGCCAAGGACGATCAGCGCTAATAGAAAAAGCACCCGTCGATACAGTGGCTGGATATGCATCGAGCCGGACTCCCTTTGTGACTTGCCTGGCGCCTCAACCGGCGTGTTCGGTTACCAGTGTCCCGTCTCTCAGGCCACCCTGACCAACGACGACCACGGTATCCGAATCGCTGACTCCCTCAAGAATCTCCACCATGTCGCGATCGGTGATGCCTGTTTCAATGATTCTGCGGCGTGCTACGCCGTCTTCAATAACGTAGAGGCTTTTTTCGATATCCTCGTCAAGAATTGCTTCTACCGGAACCATGACCGCATCGTTATGTACATCATAGACCACGGCGACCCGCGCAAACATACCGGGGCGCAGAGTGCCGCTGTGGTCAAGAATCCTGAGGGTCACCCGGAAAGTGCCGGTTTTCTGGTCGATACGCGGGCTGATGCGCTCAATCGTGGCTTCGAACACTTCCGCTGGCAGCGCATCCGCCCTTATATCCGCGGTCTGGCCAACGCTGAAACGACCCATGTTTTGTTGCGGCACATAAAGTTCCAGCATTAGCTGACTCGGGTCGGTAATCACAAACAGCCGCTGGTTAACCTGCAGGTGATTGCCTGTTTTGACCAGGCGCTCGGCGATCACACCGGCTATAGGGGCTTTGATCCGGGTGTATCCGTAATTCAGGCGCGCAATTTCATAGGCAGCTTTTAATGCTTCGGCTTCGAATCTCAGGTTTTCAAAGGTTCCCGGTGCAACCAGATCAAGCTCCAGCAGGTTCTGGTTCCGGGCATATTCCTTCCTGGCCCGCTGGTACTCGGCACCGGCTCTTTCCATGGCCAGTTTCAGGCGTTCCCCATCCAGACGGGCGAGTACCTGGCCAGCCTTAACGCGATCGCCTTCTTCGACCAGAATCTCGACCAGGTCGCCCTTGACTTTGGCGACGACAGGCGCTTCAAAATCCGCTTCCAGGACACTGGTACCGGTATGGCGGGCATATATATCGCCCCGTTGGACGCGTATAACGCCGACCGGAATCGACGCCTGGACGGCCGATTCCGCCTTCGCATCCGCGCTGCTGGCTTCGCTGGTACCGCATCCGCTAAGGGCTGCGCTACCGGCAAAAAGTACAAAAACCGAGAGATATTTCCAGAATTTCATAATAGGCCTGTTCTTTGAGAGTTGATGAGTGAGCATAACTCAGTTAGTGTTGTAGTGAAGTATAACACTAGAGATGTAAATCGCAATAGCAGCCGGGAAAAACTGGCGATTATCTCGCCTGGGAGTTCGTAACTGGCTGTTTTTGCGACAGAAAGTAAAAGATCGTATGAGAAGTTGTCGTTGCCGCCGGCCAGGTTTGTTGCAAGTCAGTTCAAACTTTCGCTGGATCCGCGCAGGCTCGCGGTGACCTGGCCATCCAGTCTTGCCATATCTGCGACTATTTGCGCAGCTTCCTGGAGAACGAAATCCTGATTTTCGAGCTCTTCCAGTGCCTCGATCGAGTCTAGGGCCGGCAATCCGTGTTTGGTACGGCGAGTGTTTTCCCTCGCCAGGCGTTCTTCACGTATTTTTTTCTGCTGCTGGCGTCGCACCTCCAGGTTCAAAGAAACCGTGTCCTGGTTGCGGATGTCGGCAAACGCAGCGTACTCGTCGATCAGGAAATTGAAATCAGGATCGGTCTTGGCCCGCAGCGAGTGGCTTTGGGCGATCAAATTGATGGCTTCGTCGAGCTCGATATCGACTGTGTAGACCGTCGCATCGATTTGGTCCCAGGGCAGGGCGCTTTCCCGGGTGCTTTCGCCAACCACGCTGGCATCGACCAGCGAGGGCATTTCAATATCCGGATGTACGCCGCGATGCTGGGTACTTTCCCCGCTGACCCGGTAAAATTTGCCGATGGTCAGCGTCAACTGACCAAAACCGGGGTCCGAAGTGCGCGGCGCGTACCTGTCCAGCGAGTAAAGATTCTGGACCGAACCCTTGCCAAAGGTGTGCTGGCCCAGGATCACGCCCCTTTCATAGTCCTGGATAGCGGCGGCGAATATCTCGGATGCCGATGCGCTGAATCGATTGACCAGGACC
>BFAU01000128.1 GCA_008975185.1 bacterium MnTg04
GGCCACGCTGAAGTTCATAACTCGACTGTTATCGTCGACACACGTCTTGGCGCCACGGTCGACGTCTCTACCAGCGGCAAAGTCGGATTCCAGTTCGGTTTGACCGCCGACAGTGGTTCCGTGGACACCACGGTTCAATTCAACGCCACGCTGCTCGCACCGGATGCCGGAACCGTCGCTCTGGGAGAGTTTTTCAATCTGAATCCGTCGAGTTCACTCGCTGGTGGGACGCTGTCCACCAACTTCCCTGAACTGTCCGTGAGCCTCGATGCCATCGTCGGCGTTCGCGCCAGCGCCAGCGCAGTCGCTTGTGTGCCGCCTTTCGGCTGCGCGACCGGATCCACAGGTCAACTCGGCTTTGCGGATCAGACCATCCCAATCGTCTCGTTCAACGATCCGAGCTCGCCGGGACAAATCAAGATACTCGGGGGCCTCGATCCCCTGCTGTTCCAGTTCGACAACGAAATCAACATTCCCAGCGCAATTCCTGGCGGTAGTTTCGGCGGCGTAACGGTCCACGTTCCGGACATCAACGCCACCGGCGGGGTGGATGGTAACAAACTCACCGCCAGCGGAGGCGACGACCTTATCAAACTCACCGCAGACCTCGACGGTCTGGCATTGGCCCCATTGGGCTTACCCGGTGGCGGTGTCGGGTTCAACGTCGGCATTCTGGCGATGAGTGCTGATCTGATTGACATCGACATGGGCCCAATCATCACGATTCTGCAGAATTTCGAGTTCACGCCAACGCTCATGGTTCAGCTGGTCTTCGATTCCGCGGTGCAGATTGTCGGGTTCGCCGACCCCCAAACGTTGTGGTCCGGTGCCTGGTCCGCGATGCCCGACATTGCACTGTTGAGCTTGAACACGTTGGTGACACCTACGTTTTTGATACAGGGCCTATTCCAAAACGAAACCGGGCTGGGCATCGATGGTATCTTCCAGCTGGACATCCTCAAAGCCTCGTTTGCGCTGCAAGCCTTCGGTTTGAGTTTCGATCTTGGAGAGATCGGACCGCTGTTTCAGATTCTCGAACGCACGAATCTGTTCAAAACGCCGCCTCTGTTCAGCAACAGCTATTTGCTAGGCGGATTCAACACCGTTCAAGGCCAGAGCTTCCTACTGACGACTGTTCCCGAACCCGGATCGCTGATCCTGATCGTGCTCGGACTGGTCATGCTGGGTGTGAGGCGGCGTCACCCGCAATCGATCGGCAGAACTGTTGAATGGGCGTCGCGATGAGGAGATTTCCGATGACATACGTGAGAGCGTTCGGTTTGGTTGCTTTGCTTGCGCTGGGACCCCTCGCTTCGGCCGCGGATCAAAACGGGCTATTTGCCATTCGCGGCGCCGGACTTCTGACCTGCCATACCTTCGTGCAGGAACGAGAAGCGGCATCGGACGCCTACGTCATGATCGGTGGATGGCTGGACGGTTACGTCACTGCGATCAACGAGTTGTCCCTGGAAACCTTTGATGTCGTACCATATGTATCCACCGAACTGTTGACGGTGCTCATAAATCGGCACTGCAAGGACAACGCGACCGACATCGTGTTTGCCGTGACCAACACCCTTCTGGCCAAGCTGTTCGATGAGCGCCTGAAGTCCTCATCCGCGTATGTCGACGTCAGGGTGGGCCTCTATCAGATGCGTCTGTACACGGACACCATCGAGCGGATCCAGACGTCCCTGGCGGGGAAGGGATTGCTCGACATCGAAGCGACGGGACAATGGAACCTCGCCACCCAGAACGCTCTGGCCAAGTACCAAGAATCCGTCGGAATGAACGGCACCGGCTTTCCGGATCAGGCAACGTTGTGGAGCCTTCTGCGATCGACCTGAGCCGCAATTTTTTCGTCGCACCACAACTAGTCGGAGCCAATACTCGGACCTGGTATGCGTTGAGTTGAGGAGGGTTCCGCGCGCCTTGCTGAGCTGAGATTAATCTCGCGCGTTTCATTCGAGGAGTTACAATTGACCTTCAGGTCAAGGCCAGAGGCCTGATTAACTGAATCAAAGAGTATCAGGCGGAAATCGAATAACAGTTCGCTAAATGTCCGCTTCTGGCCGATAGCGGCCTGTCATTTTGCAGTTTTGCTAGCGTTTTGAATGACCGCTCTTGATGAAAGCGGACGTTCAGATAGGAGCATCCAAGAAATCGTTAACGAGCGGCCGGTATACAACTCAATAGCGGCCATTCTTGTGATAACGTCCTGAGGGGCCGCTAACGACCCAAAGCGGCCATACGCGCTCTATAATGCGTGAGATTTGGGGGGGGAATTCGCTTTCTCTAAATTTGAGCAGGCAGGCCAGGCATTGGAATCCGCATGGAGCATCAAGACTATCTTTTCACGATCGCTCAGGTTGCGGCGGCATTCGTTGGATTCTCCATGGTCGTTGACGCATTGAGTCCTGACCTGCCAGGCTCGAGATTCCGAAGGGTAGTGCTTCACGACGTGGCCGTGATCGGATTCATTGTCCTTGGTGGAGCATTGGCTCCATACACACTAGCGCAAACGGCGCTGGGCATTGGCGCTGTCTGGCGTGCTGCCAGTCTGGGCCTACTGGCGCTTTGGCTTTTTGGATACCTGACATCGTTTCGTCGATTCCGGGAAGGCGGTGGGTCGTCCTTAGGGGAGCCTTTGCTCGGCAGACCTCTCGTGGTTATCAACACAGGCGTCGTGATAACTGGCAATAGCCTTCTGTTGTGGAATGTCATGTTCCCGGGGCCGGGCGCGGGATCCCGCTACCTGGCGGCGTTGCTTATGTTGCTTCTCATTGCAACATGGCTTTTCTTGCTGGCTGGATTCCGGTTGCGAGTTTGAATCGCGGCAGACGACATAGTGTTCCCTGACCACATCTTCCAGAGTGGCTTAGTTACGTCTGCTATTGGCCGTAAGCCGACCCCAAAGCGCCACCTTGACCAGCCGGGACCAGGAATATTTCCGCGGAAACATTTCCTCGAAATGACATGAAGAACCGTCTGTAGTTTGTTGACAGGATAGCGCGTCAAGCCCCACCCATCGCTTCTTTTTCGATGACGTCCCGGTTGGCCTTGAGGATGCGGCGGGTGATGGTTTCGTTCGGGCGGCCGTCGAGCCGGCAGATTACTTCGGGCAATTCATGCCAGTCGCGCCCCCAGCTCAGGAAACGAATGGAATCGGAGATCACCAGGCGGATCAATTCCTGACGCATCACAAAATCGCGTCTCTCCGGGTGTCTTTTTTGTCCTTTCTCGGCCGCTTCCGCGATGGATTCGTCGGTTTCGAGCAATGGAATAAATCGCTCACCGCTTTCTCTGCCGACCATGTTGGCAAGTACCCGCATCAACTCGAGACTCTGGGAAAACGAACGGTTACCGGCACCGACCTCACTTTCCAGTTTTTTGGCCAGCGTGATTAGCCGCTTCCTTGCGAGTTCGAGCAATTCCGGGGTGGGTCGTTGATGCTTCGGCCAGTTTCGCTTTGCCTGGTACTCATCATCGTCGAGCTCGCAAAACTTGAGGTGCTGATCGATGCTGGTCAACCAGTTTTTTAGCGTTGCGGCAACGCGTTTATCCGAGCGGGTCATGATCACAATCCTTGTTCTCAAGACCCAGCAGTATACGGATTTTGCTTGTCGGTTTGAGTGTTCGATTCATGCTTTTTCGAATTGACGCCCGAAAATTGGGAACAATGCACCAGAACTCCGGAAAATCCGGTGTTTTCGGGTCCGTGGCGTTGTTCCGTCGTGCCTGGTACTGCACTTATGACGTCGCTGGCTGGTCCTCCGTTTTTCGGCCGACTAAACGAATGACGGCAAGAATAACGCCCGCTCCCAACAGCAGGCTGGCCCACCAGGGGAAGCCATAACCGGTTGGCACCGTGCCGATGAGCAGCGCTGCCGTCCCCGCGGTCATCGCGTATGGCAGTTGCGTGCGTACATGATCGACGTGGTCGCAGGAAGAAGCGAGAGAAGACAAGACGGTCGTGTCCGAAATCGGCGAGCAATGATCCCCCCAGACCGAACCGCTAAGCACGCAGGCAATGGTCGAAAAGAAAATTGCGGACTGAGTCGGGTCTGTACTCCCCAGCATCGCCCATGCCAGCGGAATCACCAAAGGCATCAGGATGCCCATCGCACCCCAGCTACTGCCGGTTGCGAAGGCGGTAAAAGCGGCGACCACAAAGGTAACCGCAGGCAGCATACCGATTGGCAAGCTGTCACCGAGCATGCCGACGAGGTAGGGTCCGGTGCCCAGCAAGGTCGTGACATTGGCCAATGACCACGCCAGGATCAGGATAATCATGGCCAGGAACATCCCGCGCGCGCCTTTGTACCAGGCTTCGATAATCTGTTCGAGGGTCATCAATTTCTGGACCAGGCTCAGGATCGTGGCCGTCAGGACTCCCAGTAAAGAGCCCCAGACCAGGGCAAGGTACGCATTGGCGGCACCGAGGATTTCGCGAAGCCCGGCGTTTGTCCCGACATCCTCAACTCCGGTCGCATACATACTGCCGATGACGCCGGCGACCAGGACCGCGATCGGCAAAAAAGCGTTAATGGCTCGTCTGGGGCAATCGACTGACGGCGTAAAGCTATTGTCTTTCTGGGCCGAGTCATCCACGTTCGCACCCGGGGCAAGCAATTGGCCGGTAGTGATCGCTCTGTGTTCTGCATCGTACATTGGCCCGAAATCGCGCCCTGTGTACGCTATGGCAAAAACCATCAGGAGCGCCAGGAACGGATAGAAGCTGTACAAGATGGATGTCAGGAAGACCTCATAGGCGGAAACGTCGACTGCTCCGAGTTGGCGCAGCGCGTCACCGATCAGACCGACCTCGTAGCCAATCCAGGTCGTAATCAGCGCGATGCAGGAAACCGGCGCCGCGGTCGAATCCACGATATAGGCAAGTTTTTCGCGCGATATTCTCAACTTGTCGGTGACCTGGCGCATGGTGTTACCGACCACCAGCGTATTGGCGTAATCATCGATAAATATCGCGACGCCCAGGCTGGCAGTGGCCAGTTGTCCACGACGACGGTTATCCGCTTTTTTCACCAGGGCAACAACGATGCCCTGCATGCCGCCGTTTTTTGAAATGATGCCGACCATCCCGCCGATCATGAAGGAGAAAACCATCACCGCTGCGTGATCCGGGTTGGCCACCGCGCCGGTGACATGAACGGCGACGCTGTCCAGCGTACCTTGCCAGAACCCGGCAATGTCCAGCCCATGAAGCCCCCAGCTACCGAGCACAACGCCGAGAAACAATGCCGGGATAACGCTGCGCGTCGCCAGCGCCACTCCGATCGTGAACAGTGGCGGCAGCAAACTGAAAAACACCGGATTATCCGGTGTGGACGCGGGCTCGGCGATCGCCGTCAGCGGTATTGCCAACATGGCCAGCACCGCGATGAAACTCCAGAATATTTTATGCATATTCTTTTCCATGCTTTTTGTTATTGCCAGGCCTGTAGGTGGATCTGTCATCAAAGCAGCTTTTCAAGTTCCGGGATGATGGTGAAAAGGTCGCCAACCAGGCCGATATCGGCAATCTCGAATATCGGCGCGTCCGCATCCTTGTTGATGGCAACAATCGTGCCGGCGTCCTTGATACCGGTAATGTGCTGGATCGCTCCCGATATGCCTATCGCGATGTACAGATCGGGCGAAATGATTTTTCCGGTCTGACCGACCTGGTGGTCGTTGGCGATATAACCGGCATCGACTGCGGCCCTCGATGCGCCGACGGCGGCGCCGAGGCGATCGGCGAGCTGGTAAATAAGCGCAAAATTTTTCTCGCTGCCGACCCCCCGTCCACCGGAAATGACGATGGAAGCGCTTTGCAGATCGGGACGGCCGCCGTCACCCGAACCGCTGGTACCTCGGTATCTCGTGTGGGTTGGCAATTCGACATCGAGCGCCCGTGATTCGATGGTGGCTTTGCCGCCGTCAGCGGTGGCCTGGTAAGACGCGGTGCGTACGGTCGCCACTACCATGTCCTGTGCCCGTGTTTCGACGGTAACGATCGCGTTGCCGGCAAAAATGGGTCGCTGAAAACTGTGGGGCGAGATCACCGACATGATATCGCTGACCTGGGCAACACCGAGCAAGGCGGCGACGCGGGGCATCAGGTCCTTGCCAAAAGTCGTCGATGGGCCCAGCACATGGCTGTAATCTTCGGCCAGCTTCGCAATTTGCGGCGCCTGAACTGCGGCCAGGGCGTGTTCGTTCGCGTCGTGGTCGATGCGGATGACAGTGCTGACATCGTGCAGGGTAGCTGCCTGCTCGCAGACCCGTTTGCCGTCTTTGGCTAGGACGACAACGTCACAGTCCAGTCCGGAAAAATCACCGGCGCAACTCAGGCAGCGGGCGGTGCTTGGATTCAGTTCGCTGCCGTCATGTTCGGCGATAACCAGGATCCTGCCCATCAGGCCAGGTCCATCCGTTTCAGTTCTGCGACCAGTTCGGCGGCGTCGGCAACCATTTTTCCTTTTTGCCGAGCCGGCGGTGCCGCAGTCTGCAAAACAGTGACTCGAGTCTGCGGAGTGATACCCAATTCTTCAAGTTCGGTCGTGGTCAGCGGCTTGCGCTTCGCCTTCATGATATCCGGCATCTTCACATAGCGGGGCTCGTTCAGGCGCAGGTCGCTGGTGACGACAGCGGGCAGTTCAAACTCGATGGTTTCAAGACCGGCGTCCACTTCCCTGACCGCGGTTGCGGTCGCCCCCGAAATGGTCAACTCCGAGACAAAGGTTGCTTGCGGTCTTTCCCAAAGCGCCGCCAGCATCTGGCCGGTCTGGTTATTGTCGCCATCGATTGCCTGTTTGCCGAGCATGATCAGACCTGGCTTCTCCGCCTCCGCGATGCGGATCAGGACGCGGGCAATATCCAGTGGTTCCAGCGCCTGGTCTGTGCGCACGTGTATCGCGCGATCGGCACCCATTGCGAGACCGACTCTCAGTTGCTGCTGACAGGCGTCCGTCCCGATACTGACGACGACGACCTCGCCGGTTTCGCCTTTTTCGCGAATTCTCAATGCTTCCTCGAGGGCGATTTCATCGAACGGGTTGACGCTCATCTTGACGCCATCGGTGATGACGCCGCTGCCATCGGTCTTGACGCGAATGCGTACATTATAGTCAACCGCCCGCTTGAGGCAGACCAGGATTCTATCCATGAAGAAGCTATTTTCCCGTCAAAATGGCGCCGCCTATAGAAGCACGATTGCCCAGAACGGGCAAGCCAGGCGGGCCGTCATACCGGGATTGCCGATGATTTCCAATGGCCGCCGCATGCTGAACTGCGGGTCAGGATTGGTTACTCTCCATGGGAAATGCCGGAGCTGCCCGATAAATGATGTCACCGGATCCAAAACTGATTGAAGCGCTGGATGCCGGTTGTCTGGTGATCACCGCCAACCAGCGGTTGTCGCGATCCTTGCGTAAGGAATACGCACTGGCAATGCGAGACAGAGGCGTTAGCGCCTGGCATACGCCCCGTATTCTTCAGTGGCGTACCTGGGTCACCACTTGCTGGTTGAAGGCTCGGGGGGGCAGGCCCGCCGAAGTGTTGCTCAGCGATGTGCAGGCCGACAGCATCTGGGAGCAGATAATCGCCGCCGATTCGAAAGTCCAGGGCGGCAGGAGGCTGGCCGGGAGTGCGCGAAAGGCCTGGCGGTTGATGAAGGAATGGCGGATCCCGTACCCCGAGTTGCAGGAATACGCGAACCCGGACTCGCAGAGCCTGGCGGGCTGGATCGCCAGTTATGAGAAATACCTGGCGGAGCGGAACTGGGTCGATCCGCTGACGCTCGACGAGCGCATCGACGGCGATCCGTCGGTCGGCAATATTCGCCTGGCTGGATTTTTTGAGCTGAATCCCCGGCAACAATTCTTGCTGGAAAAGTTTCGCGCTGCCGGAGTGCGTGTCTCGGCGTTGTCGCGCGCGGTCGCCAGGTCCGCCTGCGAATTGCGAGTTTGCGCCGATCCGGAACAGGAACTGTTAGCGGCCGCGACCTGGGCAGCCGACCGCCTGAACGAACAAGCCGGTCTGTCGCTGGGAATTATCGTGCCCCGCCTCGCGCAACAACAGGATGCCGTCGAAAGAATTTTTGCCCGTCTTCTGCAACCCGGCGGAAATTTACCGGGCGCAGACGAACAGCGCATGGTTTTCCATTTGTCGGCAGGGCGCCCGTCGCTGGAGCAGCCCCTTATCAAAGATGCCCTGCTTGCTTTGAAACTGGTCATCAACGGGCTGGACAGCCACGAACTGAGTCGCTTTTTACGCTCCCCATATTTTCAAACCGGCGCCAGCCTGTGGCAACGGTCCAGGCTCGATGTCGCATTCCGTTCGCGCTGGATGGAGGCTGCCAGCCCGGCGAATATCGCGTGGCAATGCTCGGATAAGGAAAATCTGAAAATTCTGCGGAAGCAGATGCAGGATCTGCAAGAACAGCGACCGGGTGACCGCCGGGCGGCGCCGGCGGAATGGATTGGGAAATTCTCTGGCTGGCTGGGCCGGCTGGGCTGGCCGGGCGAGCGCAGTCTCAGCAGTCACGAGTACCAGGCCGCCGCACACTGGAACGAACTGCTCAATGAATTGGGCAAAGTCGGCTCCGTAACCGGTGCTCTCTCGGCCCGACAGACGCTGGAGCGGTTGCTCGGGCTCGCGTCGAATACTTTGTTCCAACCGAAGGCGAAAGCTGTGCCGGTGCAGGTCATGGGCACGCTTGAAGCGGCCGGTTCAAATTTCGACGCGGTCTGGATATGCGGTCTGGACGACGCATCGTTTCCCGCGGCACCGGAACCGGCGCCGCTGATCCCGATAAGCCTGCAGAAAAAGTATGGTCTGCCGCATGCGACGGCCGAGCGCGCAATCGAGTTTGCCGATCGGCTGATCGGCGATCTTCGTCACAGCGCGCCCGATGTCGTGTTGTCCTGGGCCAAAAACGTAGAGGATGAGCCGCGTCGGGTGAGCCCGTTGCTCCGCAGTTTGTCCGGCGAGGCCGGCAAGCTTCTCGTTGCCATGGTTCAGGAAAGCCTGCCGGCCAATCCTTTCGCGAGGAACTTGCTGGCCTCGGAAACCGAGTCGCTGGATGATTTCACAGGGCCGCCGATCACCGGTACTGGCAAGCAGAAGGGCGGCAGCGGAATTTTCACCCACCAGTCGCAATGCCCGTTCAGGGCATTCGCGATGGTTCGGCTGGGTGCGGAGAACCTGGAAACTCCCGAACCCGGTATTTCTCCACGCCTGAAAGGCGATCTTGCCCACCAGGCGCTGGAATTCCTGTGGCGACAACTGGCAGACCTTCAAGGTCTGCTGGCTTGTTCCAGGAGCAAACTGGAAACCCTGATCGGTGATGGATTCGACCGGGCATGGGAACTCAGGAAGTCGGAAACCATGCTGTTCGGTGACGGCGTCAGGCAACTTGAAAAAGACCGCCAGCGGATGTTGATTTCGCGCCTGCTCGACTACGAAAAAACGCGGGTTGCGGATTTTCGGGTGTTGCAAACCGAGGAACTGCTCGTAACCGATGTCGGCGGATTGACCATCGGCATGAAAATCGATCGCGTCGATGAATTGATCGACGACGGCCGCCGCCTGATCATCGATTACAAGACCGGTAAGGACAAAGCGCTCGATTCGTTGGGTGAGCGGCCGTTCAAACCGCAACTGGCCGTGTATGCGGTCGGGTCCACCCAGCCACTTGCCGGGGTTTGCATTGCACGGCTGAATGTCGAGAGCTGCGTTTATGACGGCATACTTGCCGATGTGGTGCTGGCCCCCGACGCAAAGAAATACGGCGGCAGCCGACGCAGCGGAGAGGAAACCAGGAGCTGGGATGAACTGTTGCCTGCATGGAGGCGGCGGCTCGTGGTACTGGGTGAGGCATTCAAGGCTGGCGATGCCCGTACTGATCCAATGCGCGGCGCCTGCAAATACTGCCATCTGAGCGCAGCCTGTCGCATCCTGGAATACACCGGCCAGGGTAAGCGCTCATGAACCGGACAGACGGCACCGCAAGCCCCATTGCCGATGCTGAACAGCGTCGGCGCGCACTCTCGCCGGACAGTTCCTTTATCGTGCAGGCGCCGGCAGGCTCGGGGAAAACAGAGTTGCTGACTCAGCGGTTTCTCCGTTTGCTCGCCCTGGTCGAAAAGCCCGAGGAAATTCTGGCCATGACCTTCACTCGAAAAGCCGCTGGTGAAATGCGCGACCGGATTCTCGAGGCTTTGCAAGATGCGCGTGAGCAGAAGGCAGTCGCCGGGGATTACCAGGTCCGCAGGCGGCAACTGGCGGAGGAGGTTCTGCGACGCGATGAGGAAATGGGTTGGCGGCTGCTGGAACACCCCGCCAGGCTGCGGCTGACCACCATCGACGGTTTTAACGCGGCCATCGCCAGGCGTATACCCTTGTTGGCCGGGCCGGATCTGTCGTTGAGCGTTGCCGATGACCCCGACGCATTGTATCTGCTGGCCGCCAGAAGGCAGATGGGCGCTGCCGGGCAGGATGCGAAATCGCCTGAAGCCCGCCTGCTCGCGCACCTGGACAATCGATATGCGAGTGCAGTGACTTTGCTGGCCAACATGCTGAGGGCGCGTGTCCACTGGTTGCGCAGGATCATGCCGATGGGGGCTGCGAGCGGCTTGCGCGAGGGGCTGGAAAGTGCGCTGGAACGCCAGGTTTATCGTCAGGTGGGACGGCTGCGACAGGCGTTCACCGCCGCTTCGCGCAAGACCCTGGCCGAACTTATCGTGGTGGCTTTGCATAATTCGCCGGGGATGGCCGATGACTTCGGTTGTTCCGAAGAACGGATCGGTGATGGCGAGACGCTGGAGTTCTGGCAATTTGCGGCTTTGTTGCTGCTGACGAAGAACGGTCCGCAATGGCGCAAAAAAGTCAGTAAAGCGACCGGGTTCCCCACCAGTGAAGCTCGCAAGGCCGATATGGAGGACTTCCTGAAAGCGCTGCGAGATGACAATGAACTCGCGATCCAGCTTGATGAGATCAGGCTTTTGCCGCGCAAGGCCTATCCGGATGAACAATGGAAAGTACTCGAAAGCCTGCTGACCGTATTGCCTGAATGCGCGGCCCAGCTAAAGCTGGTTTTTGCCGAGCGTGGCGAAGTGGATTATGCGGAAGTCGCGATCGCGGCCCTGAACTCCCTGGGAGAGCCCGAACAGCCGACCGATCTCGCCTTGTTTCTGGACTACAGGATTCGGCATATCCTGGTCGATGAGTTCCAGGACACGTCGTTCGAACAGGTGCAGATGCTCAAACTGCTGACTGCCGGATGGCAGCCGGGCGACGGCCGCACCGTGTTCCTGGTCGGCGATCCGATGCAGTCGATATACCGGTTTCGCGAAGCGGAAGTCGCCTTGTTCATGGAGTGCGCGCGTAACGGGCTGGATGGTGGCCGGATACCGCTGGAAGCGGTGGTTCTGAGCACCAATTTTCGCTCGCAACAGGGCCTGGTCGAGTGGTTTAACGAGGCTTTTGGCAAGATCATGCCGCGAGTAGAAGACCTCGTCGAAGCCAAGGTCAGGTTCTCGGCTTCGGTGGCCGACAAGCGGGCGCTGGCTGGCGATGCGGTGTCGGTACACCCCAGCCTGGGGAACGACGAAGACGCGGAGGCGGCGACTGTTGCCAGACTGGTATCGGCTGCCCTGGACAAAGACCCCGACGGCAACGTTGCGATACTCGTGCGCAGCCGCTCTCACCTG
>BFAU01000129.1 GCA_008975185.1 bacterium MnTg04
GACATCCTTTGCGGGATCGAGTCGGGGTTCCTGTGTCAGGAAACCGATCTTGATGCCGGGCTGCGGGCGCGCCTCGCCTTCGAACTCGGTATCGAGCCCGGCCATGATCCGCAGCAGCGTGGATTTGCCGGCGCCATTCAGACCGAGCACGCCGATCTTGGCGCCGGGGAAAAAGCTCAGGGAAATATCACGCAGGATGAAGCGCTTGGGTGGCACGATCTTGGCCACCTTGTTCATGGTGTAAATAAACTGTGCCATCACATTTTTTTTCGGTTTACCCGGACGGCCGCGGATTATCCGTTGATTGTCCGGATAAGCCAAGCAGAATCAGCGAAAGGCCTCTGTCAATCCTGATATTTTGATGGGCGATGGGGGTATTTGGATTGGGGTTCTTTTTTGATTGGTGGGTTGCGGGCCGCTGGTATACCCACTGCTAGATGAACTTCGTTCCGAATCGAGCTGTGGGTTTACCAGCGTCCCGCAACGGTCAGCGTTGATGTTTCGATGGGCGGCGGTGGGATTTGGATTGGAGTTCTTTCTTAGATTGGTGGGTTGCGGGCCACTGGTTTACCCACTGCTAGATGAACTTCGTTCCGAATCGAGCTGTGGGTAAACCAGCGTCCCACAACGGTCGGCGTTGATGCTTCGATGGACAATCGGGCGGGTTCTTGCCAGTGTCTGTGGGATGTACGGGAGTGGGCGATGGATAAGCGGGTAGGCCTGGCGATCGGCGAGGAGATCGCGGCTTATGGTTTTGGCGATGACCATCCGTTTGGTTACGATCGCCACGATGTGTTCGTGGATGCGCTGGAGCGCCAGGGTTTGCTGGATGGCCTGCGGCGCACGCCCGTTCGGCAGGCCAGCGACGATGAGCTGGGCAGTTTTCACAGTGCCGGTTACCTGGCGAAGGTACGTGAGTTGTCGAAGACCGGCGCCGGTTACCTGGACCTGGGCGATACGCCGGCATTCGCGGGCATGTACGAGATTACTGCCTGTGTGGTGGGCGCGGTTCTCGAAGCGGCGCGTGCGATCATCGATGGCGATGTGGACCGGGGGTTCGTGCCCATCGCCGGCTTGCACCACGCTTCGAGAACATCGGCTGCCGGTTTTTGTGTGTTTAACGATTGCGGTGTTTTGATCGAGCAACTGCATCGGCACTGGGGTTTCGAGCGCATCGCCTATGTCGATATCGATGCGCATCATGGTGACGGTGTGTATTACGGATTTGCCGACAAGCCCTGGCTCATTTTTGCCGATCTCCACGAGGACGGCCGCTATCTGTATCCCGGGACCGGTGCGGCAGCGGAAACCGGCACCGGCGAGGGCGAGGGGTTCAAGCTCAATATCCCGATGGCGCCCGGCGCGGGGGACCGCGAGTTCATGGCTGCCTGGCCGCGGGTGGAGGAGTTCCTCGAACGGCACGACCCGCAATTCGTGATTTTGCAATGCGGTGCGGACAGCCTGGCCGGCGACCCGATCACCAATCTTCGTTATACGCCGGCTGCGCACGGCCATGCCGCTGCCCGGCTTTGCCGCTTCGCCGGCGGCAAGGTGCTGGCGCTCGGCGGCGGTGGCTACAACCGTGCCAACCTGGCAGCTGGCTGGAGCCGCGTCGTTAAAGAGTTGATGGCAACCGCTTGAGCATTGGCGTTAAAATTACCGGCGGCGGCTTCACTATGCTTGATGCGTGATGCGCAACACGCTATACTTGCAAAGTGATCAAGTCATCCAGGCATAAAGGGCTCCGTAGATTCTTCGAAAGCGGGTCCAAAGCAGGGATTCAAGGCCGCCATGCTGATCGTCTTCGATTACAACTGGCGGCTCTGGATACCGCCCAGGGCATTGAGGATATGGATGTGCCCGGATACCGGCTGCATCCTCTCAAAGGCGGTGCGCCTGGCCGCTGGGCGATTCGGGTTAGTGGAAACTGGCGACTGACTTTTGAATTTCGCGATGGAAACAGTCACGTTTTGGACTACGAGGATTATCACTGATGAATATGCATAATCCGCCGCACCCGGGCGAGTTTATTCGGGAAACATATATTGAGCCGTTCGAAATCAGCATTCGTTCGCTTGCCGAGAGTCTGGGGGTGGCGCCGTCAACCTTGACGCGAATTGTCAGTATGCGCAGCGGTATCAGCCCGGAGATGGCTTTGAGGCTGGCGAAGGCGCTCGGCCGCTCGCCGGAGAGTTGGCTTGCCATGCAGCACAATTTTGATTTGTGGCAGGCCAGGATGACCGCGGATCTTTCGGCTGTTCAGAAAATTCAGTTTGAAGCGGCCTGACCGGCAATGAGAAATCCCAACAGGTATGAAAAAGATATTTTGAAGTCGGTAGAGGCGGGCGAGTGGACATCGGTGGACGGTCGCAAGAAGTTGACCGAACAGTACCAAAACATTGCGCTACGACGGCCAATGCAAAAAAAAGGAATGCCATGTTCAGCAAGGAAATGACGATCGCGGGTTTCGATGACGAGCTATATCAGTCCATCGAGGCCGAGCGTCGCCGACAGGAAGAGCATATCGAGTTGATCGCCTCGGAAAATTACGCAAGTCCGCGGGTGCTGGAAGCGCAAGGCAGCGTGCTGACCAACAAGTACGCCGAGGGCTATCCCGAAAAACGGTATTACGGCGGTTGCGAGAACGTCGATGTGGCCGAGGCGCTGGCGATTGACCGCGCCAAAGAGCTGTTTTCCGCCAGCTATGCCAACGTGCAGCCGCATTCCGGTTCCAGCGCCAACATCGCGGCCTACCTGACGATGATGAAACCCGGTGAGACGTTGCTCGGCATGAGCCTGGCTCACGGCGGCCATTTGACGCACGGATCGAAGGTGAATTTTTCCGGCAAGGTGTTCAATGCCGTCCAATACGGCTTGGACGAGGCGACCGGCGAGATCGACTACCAGCAGGTCGAGGACCTGGCCAAGGAACACCGGCCCAAAGTCGTGGTCGCCGGATTTTCCGCGTATTCGCGGATCGTCGATTGGCAGCGGTTCCGGGCCATTGCCGATGAGGTCGGCGCCTTCCTTTTTGTCGACATGGCGCATGTCGCCGGCCTGGTCGCCGCGGGCATTTACCCGAACCCGGTGCCGATCGCCGATATCACGACGACGACGACGCACAAGACTTTGCGCGGCCCACGCGGTGGCCTGATCCTGGCGCGCGAGAATGCGGAGCTCACCAAAAAAATCAATTCGCTGGTGTTTCCGGGAACCCAGGGCGGGCCGTTGATGCACGTGATCGCGGCCAAGGCGGTCGCGCTGAAGGAAGCCATGCAGCCTGATTTCAGGGTTTACCAGCAGCAGGTCGTGGAAAACGCCAGGCTGATGACGCGGATACTGATCGATCGTGGTTACAACATCGTTTCCGGCGGCACCGACAATCATTTGTTCCTGGTCGACCTGATCGACAAGGACATCACCGGCAAGGATGCGGACGCCGCGTTGGGCCGGGCCAACATCACGGTCAACAAGAACGCCGTGCCGAACGACCCGCGTTCGCCATTCGTCACCAGCGGCCTGCGCCTGGGAACGCCGGCGGTAACGACCCGCGGTTTTGGCCAGCCGGAAATCGAACGGCTGACGAACTGGATTGCCGATGTGCTCGACGATCTGGAAAATAACGCCACGATAGATCGGGTGAGGGCCGAGGTGCTCGCGCTGTGTACCCGTTTCCCGGTCTATCGCGCCGCAGATTCGGCTTAGCGGCAAGATTGCCTGACGGTTGCCGGTATGCATTGCCCGTTTTGTGCCCACGAAGAGACCAAGGTCATCGATTCCCGATTGGCCGGCGATGGCCGTCAGGTCAGGCGCAGGCGCGAATGCCTGAGTTGCGCCGAGCGTTTTACGACTTTCGAATCGGCCGAACTGGTGATGCCGCGGATCGTCAAGCGGGACCAGAGCCGTCAGCCTTTCGACGAGGCGAAGTTGCGCCACGGTATGCTCAAGGCACTGGAGAAGAGGCCGGTCGGCAGCGAAGACATCGAGGCCGCGGTTCAGCGTATCGTGCATGCCCTGGCAACCCAGGGTGAGCGGGAAATTCCGGCGGGGCAGCTTGGCGAGGCGGTCATGCGCGAATTGCATCAGCTCGACCAGGTGGCCTATGTGCGTTTCGCCTCGGTCTACCGCAGTTTCCAGGATGTCGATGCTTTTCGCGAGGAGATCGAGCGACTGAAACTGATGCCGTCAGCCGAATTCGAACGCGAACAGATGTCGTTGCTGCCCGACGACAAGAAAAAGAAATGACTGAAGCCATCGACAACCGCTACATGGCCCTCGCCGTTCGGCTTGCGCGCCACGGACTGTATTCGACGCCGCCCAACCCGCGGGTCGGTTGCGTGCTGGTTCGCGACGGGCAGATTGTCGGCGAGGGCTGGCATAAAAAAACCGGTGGGCCGCATGCCGAGATCATGGCGCTCGTGGAGGCCGGCGAGCGGGCTCGTGGCGCGGATGTTTACCTGACGCTGGAGCCGTGCAGCCATCACGGGCGGACCCCGCCCTGCAGCCAGGCGCTGGTCGAGGCCGGCGTGGCCAGGGTGGTCGTGGCGCAGCGCGATCCCAACCCGCAGGTCGATGGTCGCGGTATCGGCGATCTTGAAAAAGCCGGCATCGTCGTCGAGACCGGTTTGATGGCGGAGGTGGCAGAAGCGATCAACCCGGGATTCAATAAACGGATGCGCAGCGGTCTGCCGTTTGTCCGCTCCAAGCTGGCGACCAGTCTCGATGGGCGCACGGCGATGGCGAGCGGGGAAAGCCAGTGGATAACCGGCGAGGCGGCGCGCCGGGATGTGCAACGCTGGCGGGCGCAAAGTTGTGCGGTCCTCAGCGGCAGCGGCACGGTGATCGCCGATGACCCGTCGTTGAACCAGCGACTGGAAGGAGAGGAACGCCAGCCTCTTCGGGTCATCGTGGACAGCGGGCTGCGGGTACCGATCGATGCGAAATGCCTGAACCTGGATGGACCGCGATTGCTGGTGACGACCGCCGACAAGATACCGCTGGCAGGCGCTTACCAGGATCGCGGGATCGAGGTGCTGGGTTTGGCGGCCAGACCCGATGGCAAGGTAGACCTGCGCCAGTTGATGCTCGAACTGGCGAAACGGCAAATCAACGAAGTCATGGTCGAAGCGGGGCCGCTGCTCAACGGCGCGTTGCTGGCCGCAAGACTGGTCGATGAATTGCTGGTTTACCAGGCGAGTCACGTCATGGGCAACGAGGGCCGTGGGATGTTCGCGATTCCCGGCCTGGTCAAAATGAATCAGCGCATCCAGCTCGAGCGCAAGGATTTGCGTATGGTGGGCGCCGATCTGCGACTGCTTTTCGCGGTCAGCAACCGGGACGATCGCGGTTAGTTTATGTTCAGCGGAATCATTCAGGCCATCGGGTCCATCAAATCGCGCCAGCCCAAAGGCGGCGACCTGATGCTCGAGATAAACGCCCCCGGGCTGGGGCTGGACCAGGTCGCGATCGGCGACAGCATTGCCGTCGATGGCGTATGCCTGACCGCAACCGCGGTGAACGAGCACGGTTTTGTCGCCGATCTGTCCACGGAAACCCTGGCCTGCAGCGCCCTGGGCCGGAAACGGGCCGGCGCTCCGCTAAACCTGGAAAAAGCGCTTTGCCTCGGTGATGCGCTCGGCGGGCACCTGGTCAGCGGGCATGTCGACGCGGTCGGCAAATTGCTCGGCCGGCGCGACGATGCGCGCTCGGTGGTGATGACGTTTTCGCTGCCGGAGAGCGTTGCGCGTTTCGTCGCGGCGAAGGGATCGATTTGCATAGACGGGGTCAGCCTCACCGTCAACCGGGTCACCGACGACAGTTTTACAATCAATGTTGTCCCGCATACGCTGGAGGCGACTACAATGGGGCGGTATCGTGGCGGTACCGAGGTCAACTTGGAAGTGGACCTGGTGGCAAGATATATCGATCGCCTGATGGGCGGGGACCGGGGCATATGAACAGTATCGAAGAAATTCTCGAGGATCTGCAGGCAGGCCGGATGGTCGTTATCGTCGACGATGAGGATCGGGAAAACGAGGGCGATTTGCTGATGGCCGCGAGCCTGGTGCGACCGGAGGACATCAATTTCATGGCCAGGTACGGTCGTGGCCTGATCTGCCTGACGTTGAACCGGCAACGCTGCCAGCAATTGCGTCTGCCGCTGATGGTCAGCGAAACCGATGGCAGGCACGGCACCAATTTCACCTTGTCGATCGAAGCGGCCGAGGGTGTCACCACGGGTATATCAGCGCATGACCGCGCGCAGAC
>BFAU01000130.1 GCA_008975185.1 bacterium MnTg04
CCCGGCGCAGCCGCAGCAGCGGCCGGGGCGACCTGGTTCGCCAGGCCGTGACAACCCTGCTTCGTTATCCCAAGGTGGCAGCTCATGCGGGCGATACCGGCTGGTTGCTGGAGATGGAGGGCGAAGGATGCCGGATTCTGGGCCTGCTGCTTGAGGACGCGTTGCAAAGCCCCGATATCACGACCGCGATGTTGCTGGAAAGACACCGGGATGATGATCAGTCTGCGGCCCTGATGAAGCTCGCCGCATCGGAATCACTGGTGGATGAGGAGCAAGCAATCGCCGAATTTCGCGACACGCTGAGTATCCTGAGTCGGCAATCCGCTGCCGCGAGGCTCGACACGTTGCTGGCCTGTGCCCGCGAAAAGGAGCTCAGCGCAGATGAAAAAGAGGAGTTGAAGGATTTACTGGCCAAGCGGCAATCGGCGGAGGCCGCGGCCGACAGATGACCTCTTCAAACGGACCATCTTTAACAGCCGGAATCGGGGTTTGGAAGCCAGGACTATCAACGCTTGTGCTATACTGGTGGATTAGCTTTGCGCGCGCAACCCGGCCACCACCGGAGAGCCCAGAATGACGACGAGGAAGAAAAACTTGAGCAAAAAAAGCGCAGCCCAGGAAGCGATTGCCCCGCCCACCGATGACCGCCAGTCGAAGTTGAAGGCGCTGATCGCCCGCGGCAAGGAGCAGGGCTACCTGACCTACGGCGAAGTCAACGATCATTTGCCGAATGACATCGTCGATCCCGAGCATATCGAAGATATTGTCAACATGATCAACGATATGGGTATCACGGTGTACGAGAAGGTGCCGGATGCCGAAACTTTGCTGATGTCGAACAGCGCGGTTTCGGCCGACGAGGACGATGCCGCTGAAGCGGCCGCCGCTCTCGCCACGGTGGACAGCGAATTTGGCCGGACTACGGATCCCGTCCGCATGTACATGCGTGAGATGGGGACCGTCGAGTTGCTGACGCGAGAAGGCGAAATCCGCATCGCCAAGAGGATCGAGGAAGGTCTGAACCAGGTTCGCGGCGCCCTGGCGATGTTCCCGGATACCTACCGGATGCTGCTGGGTGTTTACGACAATATTGCCGCCGGCAGCGGCCGCCTGCTGGATATGCTCACCGGTTTCATCGACCCGAATGCCTCGAACGAACCCGCGACGGCAGCTGAGCTGCAGGCCGAAGCCAAAAGAAAAGAAGAAATGAAACTGCGGGGCGAAGAGGAAGAACCCGTTGACACCGGCCCGGATCCCGATGAGGTCAAGGCGCGGATGAAAAAAATCAGGAAATTTTTTACCCGATCCCTGAAATTCATCGACAAATATGGCCCGGAAGATTCCCGCACCATGGCGGTTCGGCGAGACCTCGCCGCGGACATGATGGAGCTGAAACTTGCGCCGAAGTTTTTTGACGCGCTGGTCTGGAACCTGCGCGGCCACATCGCGAACATTCGCGCGCAGGAACGCCAGGTTATGCATTATTGCGTGGCGGAAGCCGGGATGCCGCGCAAGGATTTCATCGCCAGTTTCCCAAGCAACGAGACCAACCTGCGGTGGGTGGAAAAACATATACGCGCAAAACGCAAACACTCATCCGGTCTGTCCAGGCTCAAGGACGATATTCTGCGGGCGCAGAAAAAACTGATCGCACTGGAGATCAGGACCTACCTGGGAATTTCGCAAATCAAGGAAATTAACCGCCAGATGTCGATCGGCGAGGCCAAGGCACGCCGTGCGAAGAAAGAAATGGTCGAGGCCAATCTGCGCCTGGTGATTTCCATTGCCAAGAAATACACCAACCGCGGGTTGCAGTTTCTTGACCTGATCCAGGAAGGCAACATCGGGCTAATGAAGGCGGTGGACAAATTCGAATACCGGCGTGGTTACAAGTTTTCGACCTATGCAACCTGGTGGATTCGGCAGGCGATTACCCGTTCGATCGCAGACCAGGCGCGTACGATCCGCATTCCGGTGCACATGATCGAGACCATCAACAAGCTCAACCGAATTTCCCGCCAGATGCTCCAGGAAATCGGCCGCGAACCCACTCCTGAAGAGCTTGCGATCCGTATGGAAATGCCCGAGGACAAAGTGCGCAAGGTCATGAAAATTGCCAAGGAACCTATCTCCATGGAAACGCCCATCGGGGACGATGAAGACTCTCACCTGGGCGATTTCATCGAAGATGCGACCGTGGATTCTCCGGTCGACTCGGCGACGACGGAAGGACTCCGTGAGGCAACTTACGATATCCTAGGAGGCCTGACGCCGAGGGAAGCCAAAGTCCTGCGCATGCGGTTCGGCATAGACATGAACACGGATCACACACTCGAAGAAGTCGGCAAGCAGTTTGACGTCACGCGGGAACGCATACGTCAGATAGAAGCAAAGGCCTTGCGCAAACTACGTCACCCGACGCGCTCGGAACGTCTGCGCAGTTTTCTTGCCGAAGACTAGTGGCTTTCCCGGAACTTCGTGGAAAATGTCATCCCGCCAGGGCCTGTAGCTCAGTTGGTTAGAGCAGAAGACTCATAATCTTTTGGTCGTAGGTTCGAGTCCTACCGGGCCCACCATCTTTTCCAAATTCTCCCCCGCCGGTGATTTCCCGGCCAAAGCCGCCGTAGCCGCACCAGGGTCCGGGCTAGCTTCTTCTCGGAAAAATAGCGTCGGTTGGCCAATTCGAGGCCAAACCAGTCAGTTTTTCGGGCAAAAATCCGTATTTTGTTAACTGGGTCAAGATTTTGTGGGTCGGCGAAAGGTATTTTCCATATTCCGGCAGGGTCTCAGACGGAAGCCCTGCTGCTGCGCTGATTTTCTCCTCGCCGGGAACCAGGCGCAGACGACCATCCGTACGGGATAAAGCACGAAGTGGAAAAAGCAGGCAAACAACCGGAAATCAAGATTCTGCTGCTATCCGACGACCAGGAATTTTTGGGCCAGGTCACGGACGCGGTGGAAAACCGCTATGCGCTGTTCCACGCAAAGGATCTGAAACAAGCCCTCGGGTTCGATCACCTGAGCCAGGTCGCTCTTTTGATTGCCGACTCCGAGGTGCTGGGCGGCGAGCCTGAGCCCATACTCGAACGCTTGAGCCGCCGGGCGCCAGGCATGATCCAGGTGGTTGCCGGCACCGGTAATGACAAGGCAGTGCTGAAACAGTTGATGGATGACGGCAAGATATTCCGGGTACTCACCAAACCATGTCAGCCGGGACAGACCAGGCTTTATATCGAGGCCGCCATCAAGCAGGCGATGCAAATGCGCGGCGTCGACCACAGCGTGGAGAAACCGCCGGTGCGCTCCTGGAAAAAACCTGCGTTGATCGTCGGCAGTGCGGCGGCCGTACTCGTATCGGTCGCTTTCGTCATCCCCTGGGGTGACGATGATACCGCGGGGCCCGACGATTACCGTGCCTCGGGCCAGGGCGCGCTGATCGAGCAGCATCTGGATAAGGCCCGGTCAGCGATGCAGGAAAAGCGCTATTTTGAGCCGAAAAATAACAACGCGATTTATTATTATTTCCAGATTCTGACCCTGGATCCGAACAACGTCGGTGCCCAGCGCGGCATTGTGGCTGCAGCCGACGAAGTACTCGCGCAAACCGAACAGGATCTGCTTCGGAACAGGCCCGCCAGAGCAGCGAAGGCGCTGGTCATGATCAGAAATGTGCTGCCCGATCACCCCCGCCTGGCTTTTTTTGACTCCCTGGTGGGCGCCACTTCACCGGAGCAGCGCATGAGCAATGCGCGCAGAGCGATCGACGCCGGCCAGTACGAGCAAGCATTCGGTCTTTTGGCCGAAGTATCCACCGGCGATTCGGCAACACCCCCGGCCATGGAAAAGACCGTTCTTGGAGGCGTCCTGGAACACGCCCGGGCCGCGATATCGAGTGGTGAAATTGGCCGGGCGCTGGACCTGATCGACCGCGTCAAGGTGATTAATTCCCTTTACGGCGGGATTGCCGAAATCGAAGACCAGCTTGGCCGGAAGTATTCGACGCTGATGAGCGAAGCTCGTACTGAAACCGATGACGGCAATCTCGGTTCTGCCGAGCGCCTTCTGGGGCAGGCCGAAACAATTCCAGTTGCCAGCGTATCCTCTATCAGGCTGGCACGCGCTCGTATTTCGAAGGCGCTGCAAGCAATGAGCGAAGAAGCTGCCGCGCTGGCCGCGCAGGAAAGGCTTGAGGAGCAAATAGCTGATCGGGTAAACGCCCTGAATCAGGAATTTCGAGCCAGCATCGCGGACGACCGTCTGCTTGCGCCGCGACAAGGCAACGCTTTCTTTTTTCTGGATGAAATGCGAAAACTGAATCCAGGCAGCGAGCAATATGGCGCCGCATCATTGGCCCTGACCAACAAACTGCTGGAACAGATGTGGCAAGACCTTGCGGCGCGGGAGTATGCCGCCGCCGAGTCATTCCTCAAGCAAGCGGAACAAATCGGTGGCGAAAGCGAAGAGCTGACCGCTGCACGCGCCGGGCTGGAACAGGATTGGGCCGCTCACCAGGGCAGCACTGTAATCCCGGCGACGCAGATGAAAATGACGAATTTCGTGGAGCCGGACTTTCCGAAACGCGCTTTGCGCCGGAACATAGAGGGCTGGGTGGACGTCGAGTTCACGGTCACGGCAACCGGTGAAGTCAGCGAAATCGAAATCGTCGATGCGGAAAAAACCGGCTACTTCGAAAAAGCCACGCTACAAGCGGTCGCCCAGTGGCGCTTCGAACCACAGGTATTTCGCGGCGAGCCTCACCGGCAGCGAGTGCGGGCACGCCTGCGGTTCAATTTGTAATCTTTCTTCACGGCGCCACCACCGAAAATGCTGGCGCAGATACCTGGCCGCTTCTCCAGGCCGGCATTGACCGGGTTGCCACCCCTTTCCGGCCAGGAGCTTTCCTCACGTCAGCAACGCTTCGGATATACTGCGGGCCATGTTCGACTGGCTCTCCTTTTTCACGCCGTATCTGCCATGGCTGGCGCTGGCATCCTTTCTCAGCCTGATCCTGGTCGTTGTGCTGCTGCCGGCGATCGTCCTCCAGTTGCCGGAAGACTATTTCGTCCGCGAAAAACGCCAGCCTGTCGGTCGCAAGAAGGGCCACCCGGTGTTGATGGGTATGGTCAACCTGGTCAAAAACCTTCTGGGTCTGTTGTTTATCCTTGCGGGAATCTTGATGACGGTATTGCCAGGACAGGGGTTACTGACCGTCCTGATCGGCATGATGCTGGTGAATTTCCCGGGCAAGTACCGTCTGGAGCAAGCCCTAATCAGGCAGGAAATGATTGCACGAACCCTGAATGGCCTGCGCAGGAAAGCCCACAAGAAACCATTTGCATTGCCTCCCGCCCCATGACCATCCGCTTTTTGCGCCATCGGTAGCCGCTATCTATCCCTCGGGCGGTTTCGGGTAGCTCGCGGCAAGAAGCCTGAAACATGTCGCCGCGGATGAAGTTGACCCGTAGCGGTCGACCAGGGCGACGATCAACGCGTTCAGTTCCTGGGCGAACGCCTGTTGTTCCTGCGGGTTATCGAACGCAATTTCCGAGTCCAGGGTCAGCATCGGCTGTTTTCCCCCATTCCTCCCGGCCGTCGATGACAAAACGCCGACTTCTCGAATTGCCCTGGCGCACCATTCCACCAAACCGCTGCCGGAATATCGATCCGGCAAGGCTGTCGCATCCGGGTCGGTCTGCACCACGATGATCCGCCGGGCCACCGTCTGGAGTTTCCTCGCGACACAGTTGCCCCGCCGGCTCTCGCCTGCACTTGCCAGCAACCCTGCGTCCTCGAGCTGCCTGACGTGGTAGCCAAGCTTCTGCCGGGGCGTGCCCAGCGCCAGCGCCAGCTCGGCCGTCGTCCGGGGCCGATCCATTCCTCGCAGGATTTCCGCCTTCAGGGGGTCCGCCAGCAACGCCATCGTCCGGGGATCGGAAACAACCATCAATTCCTGTCTCATTGCTGGTGACCTTGGTGCATGCCTTGGACTCTATTATTAACCGACAAAATATTTTGTCAAGACAATCAAATTCGTCGGTGTTGCTGTGCAAAACATTTTTTGGCCGGGAACTGCCCAGCCGTACAGCCAAAATCAACTATACTCTGGCCTGCGGTCCCTTATTTCAGGTATCTGCGCGAACCCGTCCACTTGTCCGGGAGCAACTCATGATGAGACATTTTGCAGGCGTCTTCCTGGCTTTTTGGATGGCCGACTGAGCGCTCACCTGCCATGATCAGCCAGCCCAAACCCGAAGACTTGCCAAAAGACCGTGCCGGCTTCAGCCTGAGGGGCCTGGAAGTCACTCGGCTGGACACTTTCATCGACGCCGCGTTCGCTTTCGCGCTGACCCTGCTGGTGATCTCTTTTGACACATTGCCGGGCAATATCGAAGAACTGCTCAGCGCGCTGAAAGGCACTCCGGGCTTCGCCGCCAGTTTCGCGCAAATTATGCTGTTCTGGGTCGCCCACCGGACATGGAGCAGGCGTTTTGGCCTCGAAGATACACCCGCAGTACTGATCAGCTTGCTTTTCATTTTCCTGATTATGGTTTTTGTTTACCCGCTCAGGATGATGTTTGGCGGATTGTTCCACTGGATCAGTAATGGTTGGCTGACAACCGGCTTTGAGATCGGGTCTTATGACGACCTCAGGGCGCTGTTCATTATTTTCGGGCTGGGATTCATGGTGATGTGTGGCCTGGTTGCCGCACTCAACCGACATGCCTGCCGGCAGGCTCACCGGCTACGGCTTAGTCCGGAGGAAATATTTTTGACCCGTGCGGAATATGGAGCCTGGCTGATTCTGACCAGTTGTGGTGCGGTTTCTGCCCTTTTGGCAGGTGTTCTACCCGACCGCCTGGTTATGTACGCCTCGTTTATTTACTGGTTTCTGGTTATCATCATGCCGATGTACGGAGTCCGGCTCAATCGGCAAAGAAAGAAAAAATTCGGCTTGCCAGAGTTTGTAGATACCCGGCAAGCCCCTGATCAATAGACCCTGAATCCACCATAGCGTTTTCGGCTGCGGTGATCGAACCACAGAAAGCCGGCAAAGAAACCGACCAGCAGCATCAGCCCGGCGGCCAGAAAGGCCCAGCGCACCGGTACGCTGCTCCGAAAACTGACCATACGCTCGTTGAAAGTGTTGTTTTCGGCCTCCAGTTCGGTTGTTCTCGCCAATGCGGCGGCCGCTGCCGCCGTTGCCGTGGCCAACTCGCTCTCGAGGTCGCCGATGGTCTGGCGGACATCCGAAGTTTGCGCCAGAACCTTTTCGAGCCGGGCGTTGCTTGCAGCGTTCGATGCTTCCAGCTCCATGACCCGTGCCGCGGCCGGTTTGCTGCTGATCAGGTAACCCGCCTTGACCCAGCCTTCTTCACCGTCGCCGGTCAGAACTCTTGCGTAGAAACGGTTGCGTTCCAGTACTTCAAGCTCAGTGCCGCTGACCAGCGTCCGAAACGGCGTATCGCTGGTATCTTCCGCATGATGCAGGCCCAGTTGCAGTTCATCGGTGACATATTCGGCCTGTGCCTGCAAAGCCATCATCCACAGCAGGCTCGCTACGACTGTAATTCCGCCCACTTTCATCATAGGTTTATTTCCATAGAAGGAATGCCAGCCAAAAACCGATTCCCGCGCCGATTACAATCCCTGCACAACTCTAGCAACCTGTATCCGTACATTCTTGCCGTGCCAGGCCCGCTCATTGTACGGCTTGTGTACCCACTTGCCAGCAATAATCACCATTGCTTGTGAACGTTCGCATATCTTGGCCGGCGGTGAACACTTCGCGCTCATTTCCAGTGGACCTTGTTCAAAAACCTGGCCGCGCCGGTTACCATGGGCCATGCAAACCGTGAATCGATATGGCATCGCAACTTTGTCCGCAGCGCTCATCGTCCTGAGCGGTTGCGCGACTTCGCCGCTTGGCCGTACACAACTCGTTTTTTTCCCGGATTCGGAAATGAACCGGATGGGCGTGCTGGCTTTTCAGGACATCCAGGCCAGGACTCCGCTCGAGGAAGATCCCGTTATCCGCAGCTATGTGCAGTGCGTCGCTGCTGCAATGCTGCAACGACCGGGTGGAAACGCCGGTGGTTCGGCCTGGGAGGTGAGAGTATTCAGGCAAGACCAGGCGAACGCCTTTGCCCTGCCCGGGAAGAAAATTGGCGTATTTACCGGCTTGCTGAAAGTGGCGGAAAATCAGGACCAGCTGGCCGCGGTCATCGGTCACGAAATCGCCCATGTCCAGGCGCGCCACGCCAATGAACGCGTCTCTACCGGCTACCTCGCGCAAAGCGGCAGCCAGCTGATTGCCGCGATGGCCGGCGGCTCGGCGGAAACCCGGAGCAACGTCATGGCCATGCTGGGCGTAGGCACACAGGTCGGAATTCTGTTGCCGTTTGGCCGCACCCAGGAAAGCGAGGCAGACCTGATCGGCCTGGACCTGATGGCGAAGGCCGGTTTTGATCCGCAGCAAAGCATCCGGCTTTGGCAAAACATGGGCGCCACCGCCGGCCGCAAACCACCGGAGTTCCTATCGACCCACCCGGCCAGCGAGACCCGTATCCGGCAACTGCGGCAAAGGATGCCTGAAGCTATCGAGCTGTATGAACAGGCCAGGGCGGCCGGAAGCCGCCCGGCGTGTGATTAGCCCGTACGCCGCCGGAAAACAGGCCCTCCTCTTTACATAAAGCCCAAATAACGCCAAAAAAACGAATAATTCGCCGGGACTTGTGGTCGAATATATTTAATGATGGCTGGAAGAATTCCCACAACCCGAATTTTGCCGTAATTGTGACTTCGGTGGTTTACTGACTCACCTGGGTCAGGCGATAGTTCACCTAATATCTGGATTCTGGCATACGATGATCAAACTTCGACCGGCCGCCCTGTGCGGCGCCATTCTGCTGATCGCGGCGAACAGTTTCGCCGCCGGCCGTGCTGCCGATGAGGGCAGCTTCCGGGTTTTACACCACGAACCGGTAATCTCA
>BFAU01000131.1 GCA_008975185.1 bacterium MnTg04
CATCCCGGTTGATCCGCGAAATTTCGGAATCCGGCTTGTAGGTACTCATCGACCGGTCAATGCGGTGCATTTCTTCATTGACCAGCCTGATCGCTTCGGCAGCCGTCAGCGGGTCATCGCTCCACAACTCTGTGCGGATGACGGTGCCCATGATTGCCTGCTCGTTCGTATACCACTCGGCCGTCGCGACAACGGACCACAACAGGCAGCCTGCAAACATCAGAAACCGGCGCAAAACCACTGCTCTTTCCATACCCTCTCCGTTGCAAAAACGACAGGCAGCTTGCGCAGTGTAGCCGGACCCGCGGGCGCTGGATATTCCCTTCACCATTAAAGTAAGCTGGCCATGCCGGGCTCGACCGGAACCTTGAACGGAATCCGGGTTCACACCCAGAAACGCGGAGAGAAAAAAATGGCTATGCCCAGAACATTCAGTCTGCTTGCGGGCCTCGTGGTTCTGTTTCTCGCACCGGCGCTGGTGCAGGCACAAAGCAAGGAAGAAAAACGTATCAACGGTGCGGTTGTGGTCCTCGATCAAATCATGCGCATCAGGGAGACGAAAATCCCGGAGTCCTTGCTGACAAAGGCCTACGCAGTTGCTGTCATACCAGGCGTCATACGGGCAGGCCTGGGTTTTGGCGGCCGCTTCGGCAAGGGCGCCATCAGTGTGCGCAGGGCGGACAACAGCTGGAGCAATCCAAGCTTCATCAAGTTGACCGGCGGTAGCTGGGGATTACAGATTGGCATTTCCGAGACCGATCTGATCCTGGTGTTCAAAAACAAGAAGGGTGTAGACGGGATCACCGGTGGCAAACTGACCCTTGGCGCCGATGCATCGGTGGCCGCGGGACCGGTCGGCCGCACCGGCAGCGCCGCAACCGATATCAAGTTCGATGCAGAGGTTTATTCATACTCCAGAAGCCGCGGTTTGTTTGTCGGCGTAGCATTGACAGGCTCGGTGATTTCCATAGACGACAAGGCAAACGCCAGGTTTTACCATCGCGACTCCGTTGACGCCGGCGAAATCATTTATGGCGACATCAGGCCACCGCAGCCGGCCCGCGAGTTCATGGCGACGCTGGCACAATATGCTCCAGCCCCCGGCAGCGCGATCCAGTATGGCGAGCCGGGCACAGACGACGGCGAGAGCAGCAGCGGCGTCAAGACCTTTCCGGTCTATACGCCCGAACCGATACCGGAAGCCGTCCCCGACCCAGACGAATAATCCGGCCGCGACATCGCGCAGGCGCACACCACCCTGCGACGAGCAGCGGAAGCCAACCCGCATATCACCAACAATAGCGATCCATGGCGGCGGGTGGGCTAGCCACCGCCACCACCGGAAAATACTTCCGCCGGTTTGTTTCCTTGTTGATCGCCCTCGGTCGCGGACCCCGTTTCCTGACCCGGCAAATGTTCTCCGTCTCTGGCTCCGGCGGGCTCATCGCGCGCCTGGCGAAACTGCCATTCTTCCTGCAACGCAATCAGCAACATCTCAAGATCGGCGGCGGACAAGGCCACCGGGTCGATTGTGCAAATCGCAGACTCATCCAGCCCCAGCAGCGGAGCGTCCTCGGTTATTTCGGGCTCGATCACTGCACCGGTCGGGGTGGTCGGCGGCAAGACCGCCGCCTCTTCTGCAATCAGGTGGTCAGCATAATCGGCTGAGCCGGTCAGCTCTTCAGCTTCTTTTGCCGCGGCTTCTGTCTCGGCTCGCTCCTCGGTAACCTCTCTTTGCTGATCCACGCGGTCCCGCTGGCGGCGTAATGCGGCACGCTTGCGTTCGGACTGGGCCTCCAGATCGACCTTCTCCTTGTCCTCCGTTTCCGCGGTGGCAACAGCGTCGACCGCGCGACGCGCGTTTATGCATTCCCGACTGGCACGAAATTCCTCGTCCCCTGCCGTACACCCTGCCAGCACCGCGTCCAGCAACGTCGGGTCTTCGATCATCGTCGCAATCGATGCGGGTGGCTTTTCGGGTTCAGCGCAGCCCATGAAAACGAGGGCAGGCAATAAAACCAGTGGCAGTCTGTTCATTTGTCCGGCACGACACTATGCATGGCCGAATTCTACTCCGTCGGGTCGATCATCCACAAATGTCGTTTTTTCGGGACATTATTCGCTGCGGCTTGCGCATTGCAGGCACTTGGTGCTGTACGGCAATACCTTTAGCCGTTCGACATGGATCTCCCTGCCACAATCGCTGCAACACCCGTACTCTCCGTTCTCGATGCTCGCCAACGCCCGGTTAACCTGGGTCAGCTCCTGGCGGGTTGCCTCGCCCAGCGCATCGATAACCTGGTCATTTTCCCGTTGTACGGCCAGTTCAGCGAAATCCGATTCGACCGGTTGATTTTCGTGGCGAACATCGCTGGTGATCTTGTCCAGGCGGGTAACCAGATCCGCACGTTTTTCCATCAGTGAATCCCTGACAGTGTCTGTATCGGCCATCAACATGCTCCCGCTACCAGCTCTTATGATGTATCTCGTTGCTCTGTGTTGCTAAACGCAATGTTACCCAGGAACCGCCATGGCAGGCATGGTTTTGCCGCTCCTTGAACTTACTTATCAGTATAGGACATTCCATGGCCAATACTTTTGGGGGTGTGCGCCGGCGTACAAACTGCAATCATCGATCAGCAATCCACAGACCAACGCATCGATCGCTATGGCAATGGCTCCTGTCTTGTATCCAGACTGCCGGCGAGATCGAAAACCGAGTCGCCCGCCCGGATCTGCCCGTCCGCATCGATAGCAAGGTTAAGCAGATCCTGCCAATGCGCCGTCAAATCACCGCTTTCGCCGAACCAGCCTCCCAGTTCCGCACTGTCCATTTCCAGGGTCCGGATCCAGTGTGCGCCCCCATCGACCCAGTCCAGATACTGCAAACCGTGCGGCTCGTCACCCGACAGGAAAAAGCCGTCATGCGGAATGCGTTCGGGCAAAAAGCGGCTTTGCACAACCCGCGGTCCGGTAAGAGGCAGGGTCAGCAAATGCGCCCAATCGTCACTGATCGCAACCAGCGACCGGCCGGCGCCGGTATAAGCCATCTCCCTGATCGGCCCCCCCAGTTTTACCGCTGGCCAGACCGCCGAGCCATCTTCGAGACCCCAGAACTGTAACCTACCGTCCTTGCTGCCGGTGGCCAAAACCCCCTGATCCGGGCTGAATGCCGCGACGCTAACCTGGCCCTGCGGCCGGACACTCCCCGCCGAGTCACCCGATGCGGCATGCCAGACCGACAACTCGCCCAGCTCCGGGCTGATCGCCAGCAGGCTGCCGTCCGGGCTGAAAACCAGGTGAGAAACCGGGTCTTCGCTGCCCATCGGGACCGATTCGCCGATTTCGTCAACGAACCACAGGCGGGCGCCCAACTCGCCAGCGGCCGCCAGCCGGGAGCCATCCGGGCTGAACAATAAATGATCGACGATCCCGGCCTGACTACCCAGCAATCGGCTTACCCCGCCAGCAGGATCCTGCAAGCGGATCGCCCCCGCCAGGTCCGCCACAGCCAGCAGATTCGAGGCAGGGTCAAAAGCCAGCGCGCTTGCCGCTGCGGAAAACACGCTGTCGGCGGGCAGGTACTGCGAACGCACCTCATCATCGATCCGCTGCCAGATTCGAATGCCGCCATCGGGTAAGCCGGCAGCCACCCGCTGCCCATCCTGGCTAACCTTGACCGCGGTCAACTCGTCGCCACTGCCATAGCGCGTATCCCTTCCCGATCGCGAACCGGTCTCGGGGATATTCCACAAGCGCAGGGCATGACCCTCGCTGCCGGTCATCAGCTTCCCGTCGGCGGTCACTGTGGCCAGGCTGGCGCCGCCACCGGCATGCCGCAGAGGCGGCGACAAGGCTTCCCCCGCGGGCAGCCCCAATAGCTGCCAGGCGCCCTGGCGCAGGACCAGAACCGCGTCCTCCGCCGGGTGAAAAATCAACGCTGCGGGCTCATCGATTACAGTTCTCAACGACCGTCCGGTGCCGGCGCCAACGGCGCGAATATCCACTGAGCCGTCCACCCCGACGGCGGCCAGCCAGCGGCCGCGCAAGTCAACCAACAGGCGATCGACCGGAAAATCCAGCAGGTGTTCATCCATCAATTCCTCGGCCGCCAGGTCCCAGACCTCCACGTCACGATTGCCGGTGGATGAGGCTAGCCAGCGGCCCTGCTGTGGGTCTATCGCCAGCGCCCGTGGTTTTTGCGCAAACGGGATTCGGGCCAGTTCGCTGCGCTGGTCCATTGCAAAGACCCGCAGCAGAGGCAATTCCTGCTCATCGCGGTCCTCGACCATCATCAGTGTGGTGGTTGGATCGAGTTCCGGCGTCTTCGCGAAATGTCCGAGCGCTTCGATGGTCATCTGCAGGGAACCATCCTGAATATCCCAGGCGAGCAGATTCTTGCCGGCTGCATCCAGCGCCAGCAGCAACCGGTCGCCATCGGCGAACGCAAACGGAGCCAGGCCGGCGGCGCGCATGGGCCGGGATAGTTGCACTCCATCATGGAGATCCCAGATGTTGACCAGGCCGCCCAGAGTCTCACTATCGCTGTAGGCCGCGGCATAACGCCCACTGGCGCTTAGCACGATGCGGGTTCTTTCCGTGCTGCGCGGCTGCGGCAAATTGACCGGCGTGGCCAGCATTTCCTGTTGCGCTTGCCGGTCGAAGCCGGCAAAGCGTAACCGCCAGCCGATCAGCTTGCCCTGCACCTGCTTTTGGTGATCCTCGATATGCAGCTGCCAGCCTCCGCGCATCTCTTCGCGATCCAAACCCGCCAGCGCGCGATGACTGCCGGTATCGAAAACCAGGCCCTCACTCGTCGTCTTCGCCGTGGATGAATTCAGGGTTACCGCTGTGCCCTGCGGTGAAATGACACGAACCATCAGCGCCGACGGGTCCGGGTGGTCGATCAGCAATTCCAGGCTCAAGCCACCGATGCGGCCCTCCAGGGTCACCAGTATCTCCCGGTCCAGACCCACGTATTCCTCGGCCGCAAGGACCGTTGCCACCGGGTTCATCGGCGTGCCGTCTCGACCGTCCCAAACCTGCAATAACCCCCCGGCGGCCAGCGTCGTCACCCGCTCGCCATCAGCGCCGATGATCGCCTGTTGCAAGGGTCCCGCCGGCCGGATGGTCGCAGCAAGAACCGGGTAATCCTTGCCGATCAGTTCCGCGATCTGCCGCCTGCGGTATGGCCGGTCGTCGATCAGGCTGTAGAGCCGGAACAGCAAGGCCTCGTCGCGTTGCTCGGCTTGCTCTGCCTGCTGCGCCTGGCGGTCCCAGAATCCGGCGAGCAACTGGTCCGCCAATGCACTGTTGTCCGGCATCGTGCGTAAACCCTGATCAGCTTCCAGCGCCTTCGGCAAGCTCACGGCACGCAGACTCCGCCTCATCAGTACACCGGACAAAAGGCGGTCCGCGGTATCGCCATAACCCGGTATCGAGCGCAAATCGTTATATGCCGCCATCGCCAACTGGTAATCCTCGGTCGCGGCACTCAGCGTTTCGATATACGGGCGCGGCAGGATCTGCGTGTACCAAAGCGGTACGCCCAGCAATAACAAACCGACTACCGATGCCTTGCCCAGGCCCTTCCAGTCGAACGGCAACTGCTGGTTGACCCAGCGCGGCGTAAACACCTGTTTGTAGATGCGGTTTCTGACCACCAGCTGGTGTTGTTTATTGGCCCGCACCAGGCCAGCCAGGCAAAGCGTCTGGTGTACTTGCGAGCGCGGATCATGCGCGATCGCCGTGCCCTTGCACAGCTTTCCATACAATTTCAGCGCAACTGCGTCCTTGCGCCGTAACGACAATCGCCGCCTGATCATCGCGAGATTCGGTTCCTCGCGCGCGCGGTTTCTCGCCAGGAACTGCTCGTTGACTATCTCATCGACTGTATCGCCGATGTCTGCTCCCGCGTCGCGCCTGGATACCGCACGACAAATTTTCTGGGTCAGGTAGGGATGTCCGCCGGTCCAGTACCTGATCCGTTCAAGCGCCCGGGCCGCGTGTTGCGCATCGAGACCGAGCCCTGGCAGCAGGCCGCAGGCCTCGGTCATCGTAAAATCGTTGAGATCGATCTGCCGGCTGATCGGAAACGGCGCATGTGCCTGGTTCGGGCACAGCTGCATCGGTGTCGCGACACCAATAATGACGAAGCGCAGACGCTCGAAATCGGGCTCGGCCGCCCGCGAGTTATGGCAGGCCCTCAGCCCGGAAAAAAACTCCTCCGCAAAGGGCAGACCCAGCGTGTCTTCTATTTCATCGAAAAAAACGGTGACCGGGCGGTTCGTGTTCGCCAGCACGATCTCCCAGAAAAAATCAAAAAGGCGATGCTGCATGGTCAGCGCACCGCGTTCCTGCCACCACGATTGCAAGTCGACACGAAGCCTGAGATCGCGAACGATCCGGTAGGCGATGCCGTAGAACCAACGAGATGGGTCCGTGCCTGCCTTGCGGGAGATCACCTGGGTCAGATCGACGACGGAGACCAGTTCGTCTTTGTCGCTGAGACGACGAGCGGTGGCCGCCATCAGACTGGACTTGCCTGTCTGCCGCGGACCCAGGACGTAGCAGTAGTCGTTTTCACGCAGACTGTCGAACAGCTTTTCGTCTGCCTTGCGCAGTATGTAGCAAGGCCGGTCCGACTGCACCGGGCCACCCACGACATAAAAACTGCCGGTCGAAGATCTACCGTCGCCGGCAGCCAATTTTCGATGGGTTCCGCTCATGATCCCTCACATTCTGGCCAAACCCGGGCACATGTACCAGCATGCGCTGGTCAACCGGCCTCACCGGGGCTAATCTTGTTCCAATAAACAAAGGCTTACGATATTGAGCGATAACCACGAGAGCGCTGAAACCGAGCTCAAATCCGATCTGTTCGGCCGAATCATGAGGGTCGAACATGACGGAGAGCGATGGACCAGGCGCGATACCACGGCCGCCCGCCCGTGGGCCCGCCCCATCGCGCGCTGGCTGGCGCGCCGCGAAGCGCGCGCCCTGCTGCACGCGGACGGGATGGCCGGGCTGCCGGCCCTACTCGGCTGGGACGGGGCTACGCTTGAGCGCAGCTGGATAGAAGGACAGCCGATGCAACAGGCCAGGCCTGTCGACCCAGGCTACTACCGCCAGGCATTGACGCTGTTGCGCCGCCTGCACCGGGCGGGGATTACCCACAATGACCTCGCCAAGGAGGCGAACTGGCTGGTCACACCCGACGGGTCCCCCGCACTGGTCGATTTTCAGCTCGCCTGGTGCCTGGCAAAGCGCGGTGCGGTTTTCCGGATGCTGGCGCGGGAAGACCTGCGTCACCTGCTCAAACACAAACGCAATTACATCCCGGAAAAACTGACCCGGCGGCAAATCGGCATTCTCGAAACGCCGGCCTGGCCCGCTCGCGCCTGGACTGCCACCGGCAAACGCATGTACCTGTTCGTCACCCGAAAAATACTGCGCTGGCAGGATCGCGAAGGCGCCAACGACCGCCAGTTCGGGAAATGACCGGCGACGAATTGGTGCGGCTTGCATCGCCAGACCGCTTTCCCCTGGCTCGAGAAAAAGGGCTCCGGCTGCTTTCCGGCTGTGCAATAATATCGCTGCCGGCACCTCGACCCCCAATAACAGCAACAGGAACCGCATGGATATTTCCGACGAGCACAATCTTGCCGAGCAACGCGGTCTGCCGCGGCCATTCGGCATCAAGGTGACGCTAAATCGGGAAGATCCGTTTCGCAACCTGGTAGATGAAGGCTGGGAGAAATTTCACTGGTACCCCAGCGCCGAGCAACGCGATGCCGCTTTCGAGGACATGCGCGGCAGGCACCGCTATTCGCGTCGCGGAGACCGCCCGTCGCTGGTCTACGACAAGGTGGACAAATCCGGCTGACGATGCGGCTAATTTTCAAGCAGGAGGGCCTTCAGGCCCGATAACCCAGACCCAACCGAACATGACTGAAAAACAATCCGCCGGCATCGCCGATCCCACGTGCCCCTCCTGCGAAGTCCGCGGCATGGACAAGATCGTCTCGCAACCCAGTTCCGAAACCGCGAAAAAAGGCCAGCCGTGGTTCTTTGTCGCCCAATGCACCGACTGCGGCCACGTGTATGGCGTGTTTGCCAAGCATATTTTCGGACCGCCCGGTGGGCCGCAACTGGTGGTCAAGGAACGCGGCAATTGAAAGTCCTCGATGACTACCCGGTGGTCATCGAATTGCCCGTGGTCTGGGGCGAGATGGATTCTTTCAGCCATGTCAACAACATCATCTATTTTCGTTATTTCGAGTCAGCGCGTCTTGCCTATGTCGAGCAGACGGGTTTGCTGGAGTACATGGACAAAACCGGTATCGGCCCGATCCTGTCGCACACCGAGTGCCGGTTCAAACTCCCGTTGAGCTACCCCGATACGGTCTCGGTCGGCGCCAGCATTACCGAACTAAAAGAAGATCGCTTCAAAATGCTGTATGCCATAGCCAGTCACGCAACCGGGAAGATCGCCGCCGAAGGCAGCGGAACGATCGTGTGTTTCGATTACAAGAACAATTGCAAGGCGCCCCTCCCGGATGAAGTCCGTGACCGGATCGAACGCATTCAGAGTCGCTGACGGCTCGGAAAAAGGGGGTGGATTTATTTCCCCTCCAGAAACGGCTTCAGCCGCGAAAAACACTCAAGGGAGGCATTTCCTCCCTGGCATGCTTGTGCTCTTTGTGCTGGCAGCGCCATCGGTAGCGGCGGAGACCGAAGCACCGCGGCCACCCATCGATGAAGTCGTCGTTACCGCGATGCGCGACTCGCAAGACCCGCTCAAACTCGCCGGCAACGCCACGGTAATCGATCGGGAATCGATTCAAATACTCGCCCACACGCATGTCGCCGACCTGCTGGTGCAATCACCCGGCGCCTGGGTTACCGCCGGCAGCGGCCAGGAGCACCTGAGCGCGATCCGTTCGCCCGTTTTCACCGGCCCCGGCTCCTGCGGCGCGTTTTTGTTTCTCGAAGACGGCGTGGCGATACGCCCGGCCGGTTTCTGCAACGTCAACCAGCTCATGGAGATCAACAGCGAACAAATGCAGGCCGTAGAAGTGATCCGTGGACCCGGCAGCGCGCTGTACGGCGCCAATGCCTTGCACGGCTTGCTGAATTTTCTGACCCCGGCCGGCTCCCCATCGGGACCGTCGACCTCTATCGAGGCAGGCCCCGACAATTATTACCGTGTCAAACTCGATAGCGGCGGGCGATCCGGCGACTGGCGCCTGCCTGCCAACGGCACGCACGATGGCGGCAC
>BFAU01000132.1 GCA_008975185.1 bacterium MnTg04
GGTCGTAGTTTCTGGTTACCAATGGTTGCGTAGCTCGCGCAGCCTGAGAAAGACATCTTTGGGTGACGGTGCGTTACCAAGTTCGGGAAACGACTCCTGCAATCGTGCGATGACCGTCGGGCTCCGCAGGCGGAAAAACGTATTGATTTCCTTTTCCTGTGCGAGTGTCGTCACGATACCGTTTTCCGGATCCTGATTTTCGTAGGTCTCGAGCAGGTCCTTTGCCACCCGATTGTCGGGTTCTCGGTCAAGCGTAAAGCGGAGATTATTCAGTATGTAGTCGTGCCCGGGATAAATACGTGTATTCGACGGAAGTTTATCGAGCTGGTTTACGAACGTGTCATACAACTGGTTCGGGTGCCCGCCGTTATGACAGTTACCGGCGCCGGCATTAAATAGCGTATCGCCGCTGAACAGAGCCGGCTGATCGGTATGTGATAGTAGACAAATATGGCTCATCGTGTGGCCGGGAGTATCGAGGCATTCGAGCTCCACGGTCTTACCCACTTTGACGACATCCCCGGCGCCGACACCCCGATCCATGTTGGGAATGATTTTTGCTGCGTTGGCATGGGCAATGATTTTGGCGCCGGTCTCCGCAACCATTGCCTGGTTGCCGCCGATATGGTCACCGTGCTCATGTGTGTTGAGGATCTTGGATATGGTCCAGCCGTGTTTTTCTGCGGCCGCGAGGCACTTGCGGTAATCCAGTGGATCGACCGCCATTGCGTCACCGGTTTCGGGGCAGGCGATCAGGTAATTGAAGTTGCGATACGCATTTGCGGTCCAGATTCTCTCAATTATCACTCATCATTCCCCTGGGAAAGCCCGTTGACGATATACCTCAGGTGTCCGCGACGGTACCATGCATTACGGCGAGGTTGCATCGATGATTAATGCCTGTCAAGAATGTTTCGATGACATTGCCGCATCTCTGCCAGGGGGCATCTGTGGCATGCGATGGAAGCGCTTATACGCATGTCCCCGTTGAGCAATCTAAAATGTTTTCTTGTCTCCGGAACTTCTCATGACTGACCAGCGCAACCATTCCGTCGGCTTCGTTTCGCGCATCTTTGGTGTGTTTGGATACAGTCGCCGCGCGCTGCATCTGGTGTGGACAACCAGTCGGGCGCTTACCTTTACGCTCGCGATTTTGACGCTGATTTCGGGAGTCCTGCCGGCTGCAATCGCCTACATCGGGCTATTTATTGTGGACGGCGTGGTGGCGGCGATGACATCGAGCTCACCCGATATGCGTCGAGTGTTGTGGTTGGTTCTAATTGAAGCAGGGGTCGTCATCTCGCTTGCAGCCAGTCAACGTGGAATATCGGTGAGCCAATCGTTGCTGCGTGCACTTCTCGGCCAACGCGTCAATGTGATGATCCTCGAGAAGGCGCTGACACTACAGCTTGCCAACTTCGAAGACTCGGAGTTTTACGACAAGCTTACACAGGCAAGGCGCGAGGCCTCGAGTCGGCCGCTCAGCCTTGTCAATCGTACCTTCGGGCTCGTGCAGAACGCGATTTCCCTCACCAGTTACGCTGTATTGTTGTCTGCATTTTCCCCCTGGGCCGTCGTAATTTTGGTTGGCGCCGGGCTGCCATCGTTTTTTGCCGAAGCAAAATTCTCCGGCGACGCTTTTAGACTGTTTCGTTGGCGCTCTCCAGAGACCCGTATGCAAATGTACCTGGAAACGGTCATCGCGCGAGAAGACGGCGTCAAGGAAGTCAAGCTTTTCCAACTGGGTCCGCGGCTTCTGCAACGCTATCGCGATATCTTCAACAAGCTTTTCGTAGAGGATCGTCGCCTGGCCTTGCGCCGCGATAGCTGGGGCTTTGTGCTTGGGCTGCTATCGACGGCAGCCTTTTACGGTGCCTATGCGTGGATCGTAATAACGACGATGAACGGAGGAATAACGCTCGGTGCGATGACGATGTACCTGGTGCTGTTCAGGCAAGGACAGACAGCTGTTGCCGCAAGTTTGTCGGCGATTAGCGGCATGTACGAGGACAATCTCTACCTTTCTAATCTGTACGACTATCTCGGACAAGCCGTCCCGGTGCGCAAAGGTGACGCAAAATACGGACCGGAGCCCCAGCGTGGAATCGAATTCAAAAACGTGTCATTTCATTATCCTGCCTCGAATGGAAAAGCGCTGAATAACATCAGCCTGACAATTCGCCCCGGCGAGAGTCTCGCGCTGGTCGGTGAGAACGGATCGGGGAAGACGACACTGATCAAACTGCTGACCAGGCTTTACGACCCGACCGAGGGTTGCATCATGCTCGACGGGCTGGACTTGCAGAAATGGGATGTCGAAGCCCTCCGCCAGCGTATTGGCGTAATCTTTCAGGACTTTGGTCGTTATCAATTCTCTGTCGGCGAAAATATCGGTGCAGGAGATGTCCGGTATATCGACGACGCCGAGCGTTGGGCGACGGCGGCCGAGACAGGGATGGCCGCGTCGTTCATCGAAGAAATGCCCGATGGTTACGAAACACAACTTGGCCGGTGGTTTAAAGGCGGCCGTGAGCTGTCCGGCGGGCAGTGGCAGAAAATCGCTCTCTCGCGGGCCTTTATGCGCAGCGATGCGGACATACTGGTGTTGGATGAGCCAACTGCGGCGTTGGACTCGGCATCGGAGGCGGCGATATTCGATCATTTCCAGTCAGAGAGCCATAACAAGATGACGATTCTGATTTCGCATCGATTTTCAACGGTCCGCATCGCTGACCAGATCATTGTCATTCACAAAGGTGAAATCCTGGAACAAGGGAACCACGAAAGCTTGCTCGCAATGAACGGGCAATACGCGCACCTGTTCAAGCTTCAAGCCAAGGGTTACCAGTAAAAGCCCGGAGTTGTCCGACAGGCTCCTGGACCGTGAGAAGTCCAGATCCCGGCATTCAGAAGACCGGTATCGGGCTGTCATCCAGTCGAGTCAGGCGGTATGCCAAGGTTACGCGTAACTCCTGGCAATTGCGGGTCGGGCCTCTGCCCCAGTGCGGGTATCGCGCATCAAAAAAGACCACGCGCCCGGGTTTTGGTATGACCGACAGAATGACATCGTTGCGTTGTTCATTATAAAACAAGGTTTCGCCGCCATCGTGTATGGTCCATTTCGGATTCAAATATACCAGCACCGTATACCATCCTTCCTCGTCCGTCTGTCTATCTGTGTGCACAGCGTTATCCAGTCCGTAGGTCTGGCCATTAAGAAATACCTCGCGGACAAAAAAACTCGATGGCTGAAATCGATCCGCTAGCTTTTCCCAAATTTGGCGAATTCGGTCGTCCGCCTCTTCCATCGTCGATGGGATGCCGGGCTCATTTTCGATGCTCATCAAGGTCGCGCCCCAAAACCTGTTACTGGTGTTGTCATCCGCCGTATCACCGTATCGCCAACCGGCCGTGCAGGATCTTACTCCCCAAGTGTAGGTCATGAGGATTAGATCCGAGCCCAGCAAGTCGCCGAACAGGTTATCGATGACCGCGATTACCCGTTTTTCTTTAGTGGCCATACGCTTAACGTCTCTTGTACAGAGTAAAAATCAGGCTTGCGATGGTAGCACAGCAGCCATTGATGAGTTCTGGACCTACCGTGGCCGGATGACAATTCCGGGCTATCGAATTCTGTTGCCTTTTGTCTGGCCCCATCAATAAAATCAACCGCTTGCCTCTTTAGGCCCGACAGCAATTGCCAGATTAATGTGACGGCGATCACGGGCATAGAAAAACAAAGCATTCATAATCATCATCCAGTGGCCTGACCATGAAAAAATTAACCGCAATCACAATCCTGATTTTCGCATTTTGCACTGGCGCAAACGCTGATGTATGGACGTGGGTGGATGTCAAGGGCGGCATCCACTTTGTCGATACGGTCATCCCGATCTATACTTGGCTGGATGAGCGCGGCAGTGTTCATTTCGCCGATAAGCCGGGGCACGAGGGCGCAACGCCCGTAAAACTCGTGTGGCATTCTTCCGGTACTCTGTCCGAGGCGAGCGCCGATGAGGTTCAAGAAGACACCGACAGCGACGCGTATCCGGGAGAGACTGACGAGGAGAGACTCGATCGAGAAATGGCGGAGGCGTATTATTGCAAGCAATCCAAAGAGATCCACGAAACCTATATCAATGCGCCGCGACTTTTCACGACCACCGAGGACGGCCAGCGAGAATATCTTTCCGATGAGGAAGCGGCAACAACGATTGCCGAAAGCGAAGCCAAGGTCAAAGAGTGGTGCAATTAGTCAAACAGCCGGCCAGTCTCTGAAATAGTCAGACCACAAAGAAACGGGGCCGCATGCGACCCCGTTCCCAGCCCTGCACGCTGTTGCTCAATATGAGGGGCCTTCCTCATACTCCAGTCCGGCCTTGGCCGCCTGTGCCTTGACCGCTTCGTAGAGCTGCTGATCCAGTGAGTCCTTCAAACCGCCGGCATCCTCGACTTTCTTCTCGAGAAAGCTGTCGCGGTCTTCGGACAATGCCCTGATCCGCCGTTGCAGGTCGTCGCGCTTGGAGGCGAGATCGGCGACATACGCTTTCTGCTCGGCGCGCGCCATCGGCTTCAATGCTGCTGGCAACGCCTCTGTATCGATCTCATCGAGCTCCACGGTGCCGCTGGCAATCGCGTCGACCAGTTCATTCTCACCGAGAAGATTGGCCCTGCCGCCGACCGTAGCGTTGAAGACCCCTCGCCTGGCGAGCGACGCGACCGAGGCGCTTGCGTGCAGCTTGTCGGTTGCGGCGACTTTGCTCTTCATCCTTTCCTTCTCTTCGTCCGTGCCATAGTAGAGGCGCGTATCGTCGAGTTGAGCCGACAATTGGGCGATCTTGTCATCGTACGGCGTGGTGAAAGCCACCGCTCCGCCGGCCTGATCGACCTGGAAGAAATTACCGTGTCCCAGGCTCGCGATCTGCGTCCAGGGGGCGACCGTCGTCGACATCCCGCCGCACTGAATCGTGTTGATGACAATCCCCTTTTCGAGCGCGTCCGCTACGATCGCCGGGTAACGCACCTCGTTATAGTCCATATGAGGCGGCGCATCGCCGACCAGGAAAATGACCTGGTAAGCTTGGTCGCCCTGGCTCCAGGACATGCCGTGTACGGCATCGTAGAGTGCCTTGTTGACGCTCTCGGGCGTGTCGCCACCGCCGTCAGCCTGGAAATCCATCAGTTTTGCGTAGACGGAATCGAGATCGGAGGAGAGATCGACCAGTTTGGTCACGTACCGATCGCCTCGGTCACGATAGGCGACCAGGCCGATGCGGATCTCCGGCGTCGGCTGTGCCGAGGCCATGGTCGTTGCGATCGACCAGATCTTTTCCTTCGCGGTCTGGATGAGGCCGCTCATGCTGCCGGTCGTATCCAGTACGAAAACCACATCGACCCTGGGTTTGTTCAATGTAATGAGATGGTTTGACGGTGGGTCCACCGCGATGTTCTTGGCAAGAAGCTGCGGGTAGTACACGACCACTCCCAGCG
>BFAU01000133.1 GCA_008975185.1 bacterium MnTg04
CGACAGCGGCGGCTTGTTCAATTTCCGATTCGCCGAGACCCGGTTCCGCCAGGCGGGCCGCCAGCGCCACCAGCCCCGCAACGTTGGTCTTGGTCTTTCTGCCAGCCTCCAGTTCCTCGGCCAATTCAGGCAACACCGCGCAACTGACGGTCAGCAACCTAGTCATCTCGATATCGAGTTCCAGCGTACCGTCGATGATCCTGTTCATCAGGTTCTCAACCGCCCAGGAAAACTCGGCGATCCGTCTGGCGCCGACCATTCGGCCACTGCCCTTGAGCGTGTGGTAGGAGCGCCGCATTCGGCGCAGCGCCTCATGGTTGCCGGTATCCGCTTTCCAGATCGCTAGCTGCTTCCTGATCACCAGAATTTCGTCGCGCACCTCCTCGATAAACAATTCGAGAAACTCCGGATCCAGCCTTTCGCCCGAATCGCCTGTTATTTGATCCAGCACCGGCAGTTCTTCTAGCGGTACCCGGACCTGCTCCTTCACCTCGCCCCGTGCTCCGGTTTGCCGGATGACGACAGTCGCATCCTGGTCTGCTTCGTCTGCTGCGGGAATTCGATCCAGATCCTCCAGTGCCGCCAGCGCCTCGAGACAGCTATCGATGTTATCCAGCATGTACCAGGGGTCGCTACGGCCACCTCTCATTGTTTCCAGGTAATACTCGATACTGACGACAGCATCGGCGAGCAGATCCAGCCCACTGGTGCTGATCGACTCCAGCCCGGGTTGCACGTGTTGCCGGATCAGGGCGCTGATTTTTTCCGTCTGCTTGACCGCACGCGATTTTTCCAGCATCAACAGCCCGGACACGATGCCGCGCATCAAGTCGGGAACCTGATCCATCGGCTGGAACTCGCCGTGATTCAGCGCCTGCGTCATCGCGTCCTTTACTCTTGCGAGATTGACTATGCATTCTCGCAGTACCGCATCGGCAACCGGGCGAAATTCGCGTTCCGCGTCGCCGTCTTCACCTTCTGCTGCCTGCTTTTTTTTCGGCGTCGGTAAAATCAGCTTCAGCAGCGCGTCATCCAGATTATCCTCGACCTGGAGCAAGGCGGCCGCCATCTGCAAAAAATCAGCTTCCTCGAGTGAATCGTCGCCACTCAAAAGCACCTGCAGACGGTTGGTCTCATTCATGACCAGCGCGCGCAGATCGCCCAGTCCAAGCACGCCGAGCGTATCGCTAATTTTCTTGAGCAGCTCGGCCTGCGGCATCAACTCCTGCAAGGATCCCATGCCGGTGCGAACAAAAATATCGAGCACATCTTTTACGTTGCCAAGATCTTCCTTGATAGCGGCGGCAACTGTTTTCATCAGTTTCACGCTTGGCGCGGACAGCCCCTCGCGCGCCTGTTCAATTTCCTCGTCGCCGGGCAAAACTTCGTCCAGTTTGAAAGCACGCTGGATCGCAGCGACGCGCTTGCCGTTGCTGGTGGACCGGCCAATGTAATACAGCAGGTTGTTGCGCAATTCGGCGGAACTGTCCCCGCCGTCACCTTCTTCACCAATATCGACCAATCTCTTAATCTGTCGATCCGTCTGTCCGAGCAGCCGTTTTAACGACACGCTGGTCTCCAAACCCTGATCGATCAGGGCCTCGATGATGCCGCTGACAACCCACCAAAGCTGCTCAACCTCGCGGTTGCTTGCCGCCAGTTCCAGGCTTCCCGCGATCTCAGACAGGATCTTGAGTTCCTTTTCAGGATCGCTGCCGCGTATCCAGCCGAGCAAGCTGTTTTGAAACCTCGGCCGCTGACGCGCCGCGACTTCCCGGATATCGAGTTGCTTATCGACCAGCTTTTTGTCCGCCGAAGCTGCGGGTTGCCTGTCAGCGGTTAGATTCAGCAGCAGCAGTGTCCCTTCGGACAGCAGCGGCCGTCCACGTACCGAGCGGAGGTCGTTGAGCAACGGCAAAAGAATCAGCGCAATATCACGTCCGCCATTGATAACCCGATCCAGGTAAACCGGTAACTGAACCATCGAGCGACTCAGCGCCTCCAGCGCATCGGTTTGCGTTTTCTCTCCACGCTGGCTCTTGAGAAGATAGGTAATGACTTTTTCCATCTCCTCGGCCAGCAACGCCGCGCCGTATATTTCGACCAGGCGCAGCACCCCTTGCACCACATGCAGATGCTCCGCTGCCTGCCGCAGAGTCTGCTGCTGCCCGGGATCCTCGATAAACTCCTCAAGGGCGACGCGCGCGCTCTGCAGGGTCTCGGTCAGACCCTGGCTAACCAACTCCAGATTTTGCTGGGATATTTCGCCGCTGTACCGATTATCGGACACCTGATTCAAACCTGCACTGCCTCGTCGTGGTCGTCACCCGCATTCAATGCATCGACAAGGTTCGGTTCGCCCACCGGCGTGCCGGCCGCCAGGTTCCCCCGCGCCGGGCTTTCCTTACCGGTTTCGTCATCCGGCAAGGTGAAACCTGCCACCGAGCGCTTGAGTTGAGTCGCCAGTTCAGCGAGCTTGCGAATCGAGTCGGAAGTCGCGTTGGTGCTTTCCGCGGTTTGCTCGCTGATTTCCCTGAGCACCCCCGTATTGCGGGATATATCCGCAGCGACCAGCGACTGTTGCCTGGCTGAATCGGAAATATTCTGCACCAGGGAAGCGATCTGGTTTGAAACCTGTTCGATTTCCTCCAGCGCCGCGCCGGCGTTTTCAGCCAACAGGGCACCGCCGACTACATCGGTGGTGCTGCGCTCCATGGAAACGACCGCTTCATTGGTATCCGACTGGATGGTGCGCACCAGGACTTCGATCTGCTTGGTCGCATTGGTCGAGCGTTCGGCCAGACGCTGAACCTCATCGGCGACCACCGCGAATCCCCTGCCCGCCTCGCCGGCCATGCTCGCCTGTATCGAAGCGTTTAATGCCAGGATATTCGTTTGCTCGGCTATATCATTGATCAGCTCGATAATATTGCCGATTTCCTGCGAACTTTCTCCCAACCTTTTGATGCGCTTGGACGTGTTTTGAATAGTTTCGCGGATCCTGTTCATTCCCTCGATGGTCCGGCGAACGGCGTCGCCGCCTTTGTGGGCGACATCGACCGAATGGCGCGCAACATCCGCCGCACGTTCCGCGTTACCCGACACTTCCTCGACGGAGTTGGCCATCCGGGCGATCGATTCGGTCGTGGAGCCAACCTGTTGAGCCTGGGTCTCGCTGGCCGCTGCAAGATGGCTGATCGTGGCCTCGGACTGCCTGGCGGCCCCATCCACGAGAATCGAGGAATCCCTGATCGTCGTGACCAGGTTCCTCAATGCTTCGATCGCGTAATTGATGGAGTCGGCGATAGCGCCGGTTATATGCTCGGTTACCGTCGCCTGCACGGTCAGGTCGCCGTCTGCAAGATTGCCCAATTCGTCCAGCAACCTGAGTATTGCTTGCTGGTTGCGCTCGTTCTGACGGGCATGCTCCTCGGCGACTCGCTGTACGTTGGCGCTCGAGAAATAAAACCAGGCCAGACCAGCCAGAAACAACAGCGCAGCCACCAGGATGATGAAATGCAAGGCCGGGCTGGCGAGCGGCCCCCCGGCCGGACCCGCTTCGTCGACCGCGGTGGCAATTTGACCGCGCAGGCTACTGGCCACGGCGACAAGATCGGCCGCGTCGGCCAGTGAACTGACGCTGGCGGCAACGCCCTCCGCCGCGACCCGCAACACCAGCGCCATTGTCTCGTAGGCCAGACCGACTTCGTCCGCAGCCTGGCCGCCAAATTGCTGATCGTCCAGCAATTGTTCAACGCTGGCGGCCAGGTTTTCTGCGGTGGTACCAATCTGCAAACTGAATTCTTCGACGCCAAGCTGCCCGTCCTTATACGACTGCAGGATCACCACCGCGGAACCCGTGAGACCGGCAACCTGTTCCAGGCTTTGCCGCTGTTCCTGCCAGCGGCTGCCGAGCAGGCTCGCCGACATGCGCCTCAGTACAGTGATAAACACGCCGGCATCGACAATCGCCTGGTCGACGGCGGCGGGCAATGCCTGCACCTTGTCCTGCGCATCGAGCAGCCCGTCCATGGCAATGGTGAATGCCTGCCAGTCCCCGGGTAACCCTGCCTCGATACCGGCCCCGGCAAGCTTTTCCCGGGCCGACGCCACTGCCTCCTTGAGTTCAGCGAGTTGCCGATAGCCCGCGCTCTCGCCCTTGGTCGCGCTGGTGACCGTCTCCGCCACCGCACCGAGCCGCTGCTCCAGCAAGCCTACGCCGATGGCCCTGTACTGGCTCGCGCTGCTTGCGCGACTCCCCATGTAGGCGGTCAACAGCGCCAACAGCAACATCAGTCCCAGTGCACCCATCAGCGCAGGCAGCCATTTAACCGAGTTAAAATTTTCTATCATCGATATATCCCGTTTCAGGACGTTAGCGGCCCGATGTCTGCCGCATTCATAAATTCATCGCTTTCGACGAGGCTTTTCAGGCTCAGAACGGGCCAGAGTTCGCCGCCTTGTTCAAATGAGCCCCTGAGAAACCGGTCGCAGCGGATCACCGTTTTTGGCGTCTCGCGGTTTCTTTGACTTTCCGGAAAGCGCCGGAAACCCAGTACCTCATCGACCAGCAGGCCGGCCGGCACATCCCGATGATTGACCGACAAGACCCTGGCGCGACGGCTGTTCGCGGCGATGCCACCGCCAAAAAAATGGTTGATGTCGATCAGCGGCAAAAGTTGCCCGCGAATATTGACCAGCCCACGCAGCCAGTTCTTCGCCCCCGGGACCCTGGCAACGCCGGACGGCAGGGTCAGAACTTCCCGGATTTCATCCCTGGCCACCAGGAATTGTTCGTCTCCCAACCGAAAACCAATGCCGACGTATTCCTTGTCTTCAGCGGACCGCTGCGGGCTCCCCGAAACCGCCGCCCGCGCCCGCCTTTCCATTTCCAGCAACAACTCAAATGGCCGGTCAGTCAGCTTTTTCAACCCGGATGATTTCTTCATGGCCTCACTTTTCGAGCACCGACCGCGCCATTGCAACAAGCTCGGAATCGGCAAAGGGTTTGACGATGTAGTCGATGGCTCCCTGGCGCATCCCCCAGATGCGATCCGTCTCCTGTCCCTTGGTGGTCACCATGATGATCGGTATATCGGCGGTCTCAGGGTCATTGCTGAGTTGCCGGGTCGCCTGAAAACCGTTGAGTCCCGGCATGACCACATCCATCAGGATAAGGTCCGGCTTGAGCTCCTGCGCCATGCGAATCCCTTCGGCGCCATCGCCGGCCGCGGCCGTGTCGAATCCGTGTTTGCGCAGCGCTTGCCGCATGACATGCACTTCGGTGGGTGAATCGTCGACTATCAGCACCATCGCCATATCTTTCTCCCGGCCAGACCCGCCTCAAGTGCGGACGTGGCTCGCAATCGCGCTTAGCAACTCGTCTTTGGTAAACGGCTTTGTCAGGTATTGCTGTGAGCCGACGATTCGCCCCCGGGCACGATCGAAAAGACCGTCCTTGCTGGAAAGCATGATGACCGGAATCGACCTAAAGACCTTGTTGTGCTTGATCAGCGCGCAAGTCTGGTAGCCATCGAGGCGTGGCATCATGATGTCCACAAATACGATATCCGGCTGGTGATCGGCAATTTTGGACAGGGCGTCGAATCCGTCCACCGCGGTAAACACCTCGCACCCTTCCCTGGTAAGCAAAGTCTCGGCTGTTTTGCGTATGGTTTTGCTGTCATCGATAACCAGCACCTTGAGGCCTTCAAGGCCCGGTCGATTTTCCTCAACCACTAGCGGTACTCCTGTTCGCTGCCACCTGCCGGTCCATTCTGGAGGTGTGAAAAATTTTCGCTTATCCGATCAATGAATCGCTGTATTGATGGGGGTTTTAACATATTGCGACCGCCGCCGTCACCCGGACGGAAAGCGGCTCGGCGAGGCCACCCTTTGCTATTATGCGGGTACTGGCGTGGCAGTAGAATACCCCGTCCAAACAGGCCGGAGAAGTAAGCGAATATGAACAAGAACCCAGTCAGGCTCGGCGTCGTCATGGACCCGATCGCCGATATCAAACCGCACAAGGACAGCACTTTCGCCATGTTGCTGGCCGCCGCAGCCCGTGGCTGGAGCTTGCATTACATGGAGCAGAACGACCTGCGGGTGGAAAACAGCAAGGCCATGGCCACGGCCCGCCCGCTGGATGTGCGCGATCAGCCAGCCGACTGGTTTTCGCTGGGCGAAAGCGGGGACGTGGAATTGGGCGATCTCGATGTCATCCTGATGCGCAAAGACCCGCCGTTCGACATGGAGTACATCTACACCAGCTATATACTCGAACTGGCGCAGGACCAGGGCGCACTGGTGGTCAATGATCCCGCCAGCCTGCGCGATGCCAATGAAAAGGTTTACATGTCCTGGTTCCCGCAGTGCTGTACGGAAACTTTGGTCACGAGGTCGATCGCCCGCATCCGGGCATTTGCCGGTGCCCATGACAAAATCGTTCTCAAACCGTTGGATGGCATGGGAGGACGATCGGTTTTTGTGGTCACCAGGAACGATCCCAACATCAACGTGATTGCCGAAACGCTGACCGATTTCGGTCGGCAATTTACGATGGCGCAGCGGTTTTTGCCGGAAATCAACGATACCGGCGACAAGCGGATCCTGCTGATCGATGGCGAGCCAGTGCCCTATGCGCTGGCCCGTATTCCGGCGGAGGGCGAAGCCCGGGGAAACCTTGCGGCCGGCGCCAGTTCCCGGGGCGTGCCGTTGAGCGAACGCGATTACTGGATATGTGCTCAACTGGGCCAGACCCTGAAAGAAAAGGGGCTGCTGTTTGTGGGGCTGGATGTGATCGGCGACTACATGACCGAGATCAACGTGACCAGCCCCACTTGCATCAGGGAACTCGACACAGAATTTGACCTGGATATCGGCGGCCTGATCATGGATGCGATTCAGTCACGGCTGGCAGAGGGAGCCAAAAATTAGGCGCTTGCTGATTATCGGCGCTGCGCTGCTGGCGATCTCCTGCGAGCCGGGATCGCCGGTCTGGCACAGCGCATTCCCGGCATTTGGAACGCAGATCGAAATTTCCATCGCCGGCGTGCCGGAGACACGCGCACGCCAGGCAAGCGACAGGATCCAAGCCTTGTTCGAGTCGCTGCATCGTCGCTGGCATCCCTGGGCCGACGGCGAACTCGCCAGGTTCAACGCACAACTGATGGCCACCGGGTCGGCAACCGCCGATGCCGCGCTGCTCGACACGATCCGGCAGGCAATGGCATACACGAGGCTCAGCGGAGGCCGCTTCAACCCGGCCGTGGCT
>BFAU01000134.1 GCA_008975185.1 bacterium MnTg04
TGCCACGCGTCCGCCGCATCGGGCAGGTAGTCCATGCGAGCGCTGATCACGCTGAGCGTTCCTGGCAGCAGTTCGGCCGGGCGGCTGCGCATCGTGCCATGACGCACCATGTAATCCATCGTGCCATGGTGACCGGCTGCCAGCCATTGTTTTAGATGTCGTTCATCCTCATCGAGCTCTATCGAGCCAAAGCCGACTTGCTGAAAACCCAGCTCGCTGCCCCACCGGCGAATCTGGTCCGCGAGCTTGGATAAATTGGTTGGCGTAATATTCATATATGGGTGACATTATAATCAGCACCATGCACCGGCTTCCCAAAAACCTGTATCTGGCCAGCCAGGTTCGCGAATTCGACCGGCGGGCGATCGAGGATCATGGGCTGCCCGGTTATGGTTTGATGTCGCGCGCGGGTGAAGCCGGGTTCGCCGTTATTGGCGAGCGCTGGCCGGCGGCGGGCACGCTGGCCATCGTCTGCGGGGCCGGCAATAACGCCGGTGACGGACTGGTGGTCGCCCGGCTGGCTTTGGCCGCGAACCTGACTGTGCATCTGCTGACCCTGCGCCCGGTCGACCGGCTCGGCGGTGACGCGGCGAAGGCCTGGCAGGACTTCAAAGCCGCCGGTGGCGAGGCGGTCGAATTCTCCGAATCGCTGCTGGCCGGCGCAGATATTATTGTCGATGGCATCCTGGGAACCGGGCTGGACCGTCCGGTTGGCGGCGCATTTGCCCAGGCCATCGCAGCCATCAACGAACAGGGCAAGCCGGTTCTTGCACTGGATATTCCCAGCGGGCTGTCGGCCGATACAGGCTTGCCGATGGGGGCGACGATCAAGGCGGCGGCAACGGTCAGTTTCGTCGCGCTCAAAGCCGGGCTTTTCCTCGGGTCGGGACCCGGCTTTTGCGGCGAGGTCTTTTTTGCCGGACTGGATGTGCCGGACGTCGTTTACGATCGTGCCGACCCGGTCGCCGTGTTATTGCAAGAAGATGAGATTCCGGAGTTGTTGCCGCCGCGCGCGAAGACCGCGCACAAAGGGGACTTCGGCCATGTCCTGATCGTGGGCGGTGGGCCGGGGATGCCGGGTGCGGCATGCCTCGCGGGTGAGGCGGCGTTGCGCAGCGGCGCGGGTCTGGTCACCGTGGCCACTCACCCCGGCCACCTGGATTTTTTCGCCAGTCGGCCCGAATTGATGTGCCGCGGGATCGATGAGCCCGGTCAACTCGCACCGTTGATGGAAAAAGCCGATGTCATTGCGCTGGGGCCCGGGCTGGGGCAAGACGACTGGGCGAGACCGCTTTGGGAGGCAGTCATCGCCGTCGACTGTCCGCTGGTTGTCGACGCCGATGGCCTCAACTGGCTGGCGCAGTTTCCAGCGCGAAAAAACGACTGGATACTGACGCCGCACCCGGGCGAGGCGGCGCGGCTTCTCGATACCGATGGCAAGGCGATACAGGCGGACCGGCTGGCGGCCGTGCGGAGTTTGCAAGGGAAATATGGTGGCGTGGCTGTACTGAAGGGCGCCGGAACCCTGATCAGCGATGGCAACGGCTCGCCGGCATTGTGCCGGTTCGGTAATCCCGGCATGGCCGTGCCCGGTATGGGCGATGTACTGACCGGTTTGATCGCAGGATTGCTGGCGCAAACCCGGGATACGATCCGCAGCGCAAGGGTGGGGGTGCTGGTCCATGCCCTGGCCGGCGATAACGCCGGCGGCGATGGCGAGCGCGGACTGGTAGCCGGCGATCTGATGGAGTGGATAAGAAAATGGGTCAACCCGGAAGTTTGAGCTGGCAGCTGGCGAATGAGCGGCAAACGGAGGCAGCCGGCGCATTGCTCGCCGATCGGCTCGCGCCGTTCACCGAGCCGCTGTTGCTGGGTCTGACCGGCCCGCTGGGTGCCGGGAAAACCACGCTGGCCCGGGGACTTCTCAAGGCTCTTGGCGTCAGCGGACGAATCAAAAGCCCGACCTACACGCTGATCGAACCCTACGAGACGACGAGCGGACCGGTTCACCACCTGGATCTTTATCGCCTGGACCACCCGGGTGAGCTGGAATTCCTGGGTCTGACGGATTTTCTTGATGAGCCCGGGCTGGTCCTGGTCGAATGGCCGGCAAAAGCGCCGGTGTTGATGAAACGCCTGGATTTCGAAATTGTGCTGGCTTTTTCGGGTGAGCGACGAACGCTGCGCATCGACGGTTCGGGCAAGGCCGCAAGCCATATGCTGGCGTCGCTGCCGGCGTCGTTCAGCGCCTGACATTGGGAATCGATGAGCGAATGCGGGAAGGACTTTATAAATTAACGGTAATCTGATGTTTAATAACAAGAAAACATCAGAAAAAAGTTGAACAAAAAGAAAAACCGTTCTAGTGTTAGCCCAGACTTGAAAGGGATTTTGCGAAATGGGCTTCATCAGGGTCGCGTACAGGCTGATGATGGTTGCGTTGCTGGGTTTGTTCTGGGCTACCCAGACTGTCGCAACCGTCAATATTCAGGGAGTTCGCCTGTGGGCGGCGCCGGATAATACGCGCGTAGTTCTGGACCTGGACCGGTCCGCCGAGCACGATCTGATGATTCTTGAATCGCCCAACCGCGTGGTCATCGATATCGCGGGTGGGGCGTTGAACAAAGATTGGGTCCGGCTTCCTGCCGCCCAGGGCCTGGTCGCCAATATCCGCAGCGGACGCCGAAATGACGGCAGTCTGCGTATCGTGCTGGATGTCAGCGAGAAGGTGCGGCCAAAAAGTTTTCTGCTAAAACCGAACGAACAATACGGTTACCGGCTGGTCATCGATCTGGTCGCGGCCAAAAAACCGAAACCGGTTCGCCAATTGAACGCTGCCAACCTGCCGGGACGAGATGTCGTGGTCGCTATCGACGCGGGACACGGCGGTGAGGACCCCGGAGCACTTGGCCGCAGGGGCACGCGCGAGAAAGACATAGTCCTGCAAATCGCCAGGCGCCTGGCAAAGAAAGTCGACCAACGGCCGGGGATGCGTGCGTACCTGGTTCGAGATGGCGACTATTTTCTGCCGCACGCGCAACGCATGGAAAAGGCTCGCCAGCAAAGGGCCGACCTGTTTATCTCGATACACGCAGATTCATTTACCAACCGCAAGGCACACGGCGCCTCGGTGTACGTGCTGTCGGAAAAAGGCGCCAGTGACGAGGCTTCCCGCCTCCTGGCCGAAAGAGAAAATTCCTCGGATCTCATCGGCGGTGTTTCGCTGGCCGACAAGGACGATGTATTGGCTTCGGTTTTGCTCGACCTGTCTCAGTCCTATGCGATCAGCGCCAGCATGAACGTGGCCGACAGCGTTCTGGAGCAGCTGGGGGTCATCGGTTCTGTCCATAAATCGAAAGTTCTGCAAGCGAATTTCCTGGTGCTGAAATCACCCGATATCCCATCCATACTCGTGGAAACCGCATTTATCTCCAATCCGCAGGAAGAAAAAAAGCTGCGGGACAAGGCCCACCAGGACAGATTGGCGGGCGCCATCCTCAATGGCCTGGTGGTCTATCTGCATGCCAACCCACCGGCAGGAACGTTGTTGGCGCGTGGCGATCTGCCGAACCCGAAGCTGGAAACGGCGTATGTGATCCGGCGCGGAGATACCCTCAGCGGTATCGCCAGTCATTACCGCGTATCGTTGCGCAGGCTGCGCGAGTACAACAGCCTGGGTGGCGACCGCATCATGGTCGGCCAGGTCTTGCAGATTCCCATTCGTTACTGACTCAGTTTATCGTCATATAATCCTTTTCCAGGCACGCCAGCCGGATTGGCGGCGTGTTTTTTTGAAGGGATGCCCGATGACGATCAAAGAACTGCCCGCACAGTTGATCAACCAGATTGCCGCCGGCGAAGTCATTGAAAGGCCTGCGTCGGTGGTCAAGGAGTTGCTGGAAAACAGCTTGGACGCCGGCGCGGCCCATATAGAAATCGATATCGAAAAAGGCGGCGCCGGTCTGATCCGCGTGCGCGATGACGGCAGCGGCATACCAGCGGAAGAATTGACGATGGCGTTGGCGCGTCATGCCACCAGCAAGATCGAAACGCTGGACGATCTCGAACACATCGCAAGCCTGGGTTTTCGCGGTGAAGCTCTGCCCAGCATCGCGTCGGTCAGCCGGCTGCGCTTGTCGTCCAGGACAGTGGGTTCCGATCGTGGCTGGCAATGTGAAGTACGCGACGGAGAAACCGGCGAACCGGTACCCCTGGCGCATACGCCGGGAACGGCGGTTGAGGTGCGCGATCTTTTTTACAATACGCCCGCGCGCCGGAAGTTTTTGCGCGCCGAACGGACCGAGTGGCAGCACATAGACCAACTGGTCCGGCGGGTCGCGTTGAGCCGGTTTTCGACCGGGTTTCAGATTCGTCACAATCGGCGAAATATCGCGCATTGGCCTGCGGCTGCCGGTGAGCAGGACCAACGAAGTCGGCTGGCGGCGATCTGCGGAGAAGAATTCGTGGACCATATGCTGGAGCTGGAGCACCAGTCCTCGGGTTTGTACTTGCGAGGCTGGGTAGCCCAGCCGACTTTTTCGCGCAGCCAGGCCGACCGGCAATACTTCTATGTCAACGGGCGCATGATCCGCGACAAGCTGGTCGGGCATGCCGTGCGCCAGGGGTTTCAGGACGTGCTTTTCCATGGCCGCTACCCGGCCTTCGTGCTCTACCTTGAAATGGATCCGGCCGAGGTGGATGTCAACGCGCACCCGAGCAAGCACGAAGTGCGTTTCCGCGACAGCCGGCTGGTGCACGATTTTATTTTCCGCAGCCTGCACAAACTGCTGGCCGGGACACGACCCGGTGGCGTTAGCGTACACGGTTCGGCGCCAAAACCGGCCGCCGTCGGCAATGGCGGCGGTCGTGGCGCGCTCAGACAGGGCGGCCTGTCGCTGGGAACGGCAGATGCGGCCGCGGCATACCAGGCTTTGTATGTTGCTCCGGCGATTGACGATCCGGATCAAGACCTGAGCGATGCGCCGCTGGGATACGCGCTCGCACAGTTGCAGGGGGTTTATATCCTGGCGGAAAACCGCGAGGGCCTGGTGCTGGTCGATATGCATGCGGCCCACGAGCGGATCACTTACGAACGCCTCAAAAATTCGCTGGCGGACGGATCCTTGCGCGCTCAGCCACTGCTGGTGCCACAGAGTATCCGGGTAGCGGACGATGAAGTGGAACTGGCGATCCGTCATCGCGAGTTGTTCCAGGGCCTTGGGCTGGAAATCGATCGTGGTGGCCCGCGAAGCCTGGTGTTGCGGCAAATCCCCGTCATTTTGCAAGACGTCGATGCCGAAAAGCTGATCCGCGACGTGCTTGCCGATCTTCGGGAGCACGGTCAAAGTCAGCGCATAGAGAATCTGCAAAACGAGCTGCTGGCGACGATGGCCTGCCATCACTCGATCCGGGCCAACCGGCGACTGAGCATACCGGAAATGAACGCGCTGCTGCGCGCGATGGAACAGACCGAGCGCAGCGATCAATGCAATCACGGGCGGCCTACCTGGACCAGTATCAGCATGGCCGAGCTGGACCGGTTATTCCTGCGTGGCCAATGAGCCGGCCCGCGCAACGATCCCTGGCATTGATGCTGATGGGGCCGACGGCTACCGGCAAGACCGCGGCCGTCATCGAACTGGCGAAACAGCTGCCTCTGGAAATTATCAGCGTCGATTCGGCAATGGTTTATCGAGGGCTGGATATTGGCACGGCCAAACCGCCGCTCGCCGAACGCGCTGGTGTGCCGCACCACCTGATCGATATTCGCGACCCCGCGGAGATTTACTCGGCCGGTGAGTTCAGGCGCGATGCGCTTGGGCTGATTGAAGAAATCGGCAGCCGTGGACGACTGCCGGTACTGGTCGGCGGGACCATGCTGTATTTCAACGTGCTGTTGCATGGTCTGGCTGATCTGCCGGCGGCTGACGCAGAGGTGCGAAGCTCATTGGACGCCGAGGCCAAGCGGGTGGGCTGGCCCGCAATGCATCGCCGCCTGGTCGATATAGACCCGGACGCAGCGGCAAAAATTCGCGCAAACGATGCCCAGAGAATTCAGCGCGCGCTCGAAGTTTTTGCCGTCAGCGGCCGGACCATCAGTTCGTTCCACCGTCAAACGGCGCAGGAGACCGTTGCAAATTTTCTGAAAATCGCCTTGTGGCCGGAGGATCGTAAGCGATTGGCGAGCAAAATAGGCGAGCGTTTCGACCGGATGATGGCGCAGGGTTTGCTGGGGGAAGTCGAGTCCTTGTATCGGCGCGATGAGTTGAATGCCGATCTGCCGGCAATGCGCTGTGTGGGTTATCGCCAGCTCTGGCAACACCTTGCCGGCGAGACCGAGCTGCAACAGGCGGTCGAGAATGCGAAAGTGGCTACCCGGCGGCTGGCCAAACGGCAGCTGACGTGGCTGCGTGCAGACGAGGATGTGCACAGGGTCCCGGCCCTTGAAGAATCACGGTTGGCCCCCATAAACGGTCTGTTGGAGCGCTGGCTGGAAAATCAGCAGTAAGCCGCTGCCACTGTGCTAAAATTTGGGTTGTAGTCCGGATATTCATCCGCTGTGCGACCGGCGGCCGGGCACCCAGGGTAAAAAAAATATTAAACCCTTGAATAATAAGGAGAAAAATAATGGCCAAGGGGCAATCATTACAAGATCCTTTCTTGAACGCCCTGCGAAAGGAGAGGGTGCCAGTGTCCATTTACCTGGTAAACGGTATCAAACTGCAAGGCCAGATTGATTCTTTCGACCAGTTTGTTGTGCTGCTGCGCAACAGCGTGAATCAGATGGTTTATAAACACGCGATTTCGACCGTGGTGCCGGCGCGCAACGTCAAGCTACCGATGAGCGACGATCGTGCGGCCGTTGGCGTCGAGCCTGCGGCTGACAGCGACAGTGGCGAGGCCGGTTCTGCAGAATGAGCGATATGCAGAAATACTTTGATTGAACGTCCGCGATCGGGTGAAAAAGCCTGTCTGATTTACGTAGGCCTCGGTAGATCGCTTAGCGATCACGATACCGATGAATTCAGGGCGTTGGCCGAATCCGCTGGCGCCGTGGTCGTCGATGAACTCAAGATCAACAGGGCCTCACCGGCGTCCCGATATCTGCTCGGTTCGGGGAAGGTGGAGGAAATCCGCAATGCGGTCAAAGCGACCGGCGCCGAACTCGTTTTGTTTGGCGTAGCCCTCAGGCCGTCGCAGGAAAGAAACCTGGAAAAAGCGGTCGAATGCCGCGTGCTGGATCGTACCGGGCTAATCCTGGATATTTTCGCCAACCGCGCGCGCAGTTCGGAAGGTAAACTGCAAGTTGAACTGGCGCAGCTCCGGCATATGTCGACCCGCCTGGTTCGCGGATGGACTCATCTGGAAAGGCAAAAAGGCGGTATCGGCCTGCGCGGCCCCGGCGAAACCCAGCTGGAGACCGATCGTCGTTTGCTGGCTGTCCGGATAAAGCAACTGCGCAGACGCCTCGAAAAAGTCCGTAAAAGACGGGCGATGAGCAGGCGTAACCGCAAGCGATCCGGAGTGCCGACCGTTGCACTGGTTGGCTATACCAATGCCGGCAAGTCGACGCTCTTTAACGCGCTGACCGCGGAGGCCGTTTACACCGCCGATCAATTGTTTGCGACCCTCGATCCGACGATGCGTCGCTATCGACTCGGCCGCTCGGGAGAAATCGTGCTGGCGGATACGGTCGGTTTTGTGGGGGATCTGCCGCACGAACTGGTTGCCGCTTTCCGCTCGACATTGCTGGAAACGCGCGAGGCTGACTTACTTTTGCATATCATCGATGCGGCGGACCCGTGGCGCGATGAGAAAGAGCGGGCCGTCAACGAGGTCCTGGAGGAGATCGGCGCTGGTCGAGTGCCGCAAATCAGGGTTTTTAACAAGATTGATCTGTCGGGGCAGCCGGCGAGGCTGGACAGCTCCAGCGAAGGCGATAAAGCCAGGGTGTGGCTGTCATCGGTCAGTGGTGAAGGATTGGATTTGCTGGCAGAGTCCCTGCAGATTCATTTTCGGAGTAGGCTGGTACACGGCGCACTCGAGCTGACTGCGGCCCAGGCCGGTGTGCGGGCCCGACTTTACGAGCTGCAAGGCGTGGTGGCGGAAAGTTGTCTTGACGATGGTGGCTGCAGGCTGGAAATCGAGTTGCCGAGGATTGAATTGGAACGTTTGTGCAAGCAACATGAGCTCGATCCGGGTTGCCTGAAGATATTTTCTTGTGAACCGAACGAAGGCTTTCTACAATTGCGCGCCGGTGGCGTGCGCTAAAAAAATTCAGGAGTGAAGTGGTATGGCTTGGAATGACTCTGGAAATGGCAAGAGTCCGTGGAACCAGGGATCCGATCAGGGTCCGCCGGACCTGGACGAAGTCGTAAAAAAGATGCAGGAGCGCCTGGGCAGCCTGTTCGGTGGCAGTGGCGGCGGTAAGAGCAGTGGCAACGGTCCCGGTGGCTTTAGCCTGGGGTTTATCGCGGCATTGGTACTGGGCGCCTTGCTGGCGACCGGTTTTTACAAGATCAATGCGCCGGAGCAGGGCGTCGTCATGCGTTTTGGCCAGTATCAGGCGACCACCCTGCCAGGATTGCACTGGCGGATTCCGCTGATCGATAAAGTCGTCAAAGTCAACATCGCCAGTACCGAGGAGTACCATCACCAGACCCAGATGCTGACCGCCGATGAGAATATCGTCGCTATCGAGCTGTCGGTGCAATACCGGCGCAGCGATGCCAAGGCCTGGGCCTTCAATGTCAGGAATCCAGCCCTGTCTCTTTCCGAAGTCAGCCAGAGCGCGATTCGCGAAGTGGTGGGCACCAGCAGCGCGCAAAAGGTCATGGGTTTCGGCCGGGCCGAGATCGTGGACAGGACCAAGCAGCTGCTGCAAGAAACGCTGGATCAGTATGCCACCGGGATACAGATCATGGTCGTCAACCTGGTGAACGCGACCCCGCCGGCCCAGGTCCAGGCAGCGGTGGATGACGCGACCCGGGCGCGCGAAGACCATGAACGTATGATTCTCGAAGCGCAATCCTACGAAAACGACATCCTGCCCAGGGCCCGCGGTGAAGCGGTCAGGCAGATCCAGGATGCCGAAGGACACAAGGCCCGCGTGGTGGCGGATGCCGACGGCGAAACCAGCCGTTTCCTGGCCCTGCTGGCCGAGTACCACCAGGCGCCGGAGGTGACCAGGAAACGACTTTACCTGGAAACGATCCAGGAAGTTTACGGCTCGGTCAGCAAGGTATTTATCGACGCGGCCGGCAGCGGGAGCCTGCTGTATCTGCCGATTGACAAACTCATGGAGCAGCGCCGTCAGGGAGCGAGCGGCTCGATCAGCTTCGGTCCTGCGGCCGAAAGCAGTGGTCAGCCTTCGCAACGGGATACTGACCGGACCAGCGGGAGGACACGGCGATGAATTTTAAAGGAATTGGCAGCGTCATCGCGTTGCTGGTCGCTGCGCTGGTTGCCAGTATGTCTTTCTTTACGGTCTCGGAAACCGAACTGGCGCTGAAACTCCGCTTCGGTGAAATTATCCAAGCCGACTACGAGCCAGGCCTGCATTTCAAGTGGCCGATCGAAAACGTACTGAAGTTCGAAAAGCGCCTGATGACGGTCGACACCCGGCCGGAGCGGTTTTTGACCGGCGGCACGAAGTACGTGCTGATCGATTTCTTCGTCAAATGGCGCATCATCGATGTCGATCTTTTCTATCGGGCTACCGGTGGCAGCGAGCCGATTGCGGTCACGCGCCTGCTTTCGATCATTACCGATGGCCTGCGCAAGGCGGTTGCGGAAAGAAGCATCCAGCAACTGGTGTCCGCAGAGCGCTCTGATTTTATGGAGGGCATGCTGGTCTCCACGAGGGAAATTTCGTCGGAACTGGGTATCGATTTGATCGATGTCCGGGTCAAGCGTATCGATCTGCCCGATGAAGTCAGCGGGTCGGTGTTTGAGCGCATGCGGCAAGAGAGAGTCCGTATCGCCAAGCAACTCAGGGCCGAAGGCGCGGAGCGTTCCGAGGAAATCAAATCGAATGCCGATCGCGAAAGAACCATTTTGCTGGCCGAGGCTTACAAACAGTCGGAAATCATCCGTGGCGAGGGCGACGCCGAGGCCGCTGCGATTTATGCCGGGGCTTACGGTCAGGATGCGGAGTTTTATTCTTTCCACCGCAGTCTGCAGGCATATCGATCCGCTTTCAACGGACATGGCGACCTGCTGGTCCTGGACCCGGACAGCGAGTTTTTCGATTATCTGAAGTCATCCGACGGAAAAAAATAAGCCCGGGATTCATTCAGGAACTGACAGATGCAGTGGTCGGATTTGCTGGCGGCGTTCGCGCTGGTCCTGGTGATCGAGGGCCTGCTGCCTTTTGCCAACCCACGATCGGCGCAACGGCTATACCAGCAGTTGTCGGCGGCTCCGGCAGAGTTCTTGAGACGCATCGGTCTGGTCAGCATCGTCCTGGGCCTGCTGATTCTCTACTTCGTAAGATAACAGGCATGCCGTGATGCCATGGAAAAGCTAATGGGCAAAAATGTCGTTGTCATTGGCACCCAGTGGGGCGACGAAGGCAAGGGGAAAATAGTCGACTTGCTGACCGAGCGCGCGGTAGCTGTGGTTCGTTTCCAGGGCGGCCACAATGCCGGTCATACGCTGGTTATCGATGGCGAAAAAACTGTTTTGCACCTGGTTCCATCCGGTATTTTGCGCGACAACGTGCAGTGCCTGATCGGCAACGGCGTCGTGGTGTCATTGCCCGCGTTATTTACCGAAATCGATGGCCTGACGGCGCGCGGCGTGCCGGTCATCGAACGGCTGAAAATAAGCCCGGCCTGCCCGTTGATTCTGCCGTCGCATATCAAACTCGATCGGGCTCGCGAACAGGCGCGGGGAAACAGGGCGATCGGCACCACCGGTCGCGGTATCGGCCCGGCCTACGAGGACAAGGTCGCTCGTCGGGCGATTCGTGTTGCTGACTTGCTTGACCAGCAACAGCTTGCCGAAAAACTTGAGGCGTTGCTCGATTATCACAACTTCGTGCTGCAGCATTACCTGAAAAGCGAGACCGTCGATTACGCCGGGATACTCGATGAATGCCTGTCTTTGGGAGAAAGGGTCCGGCCCATGATTGCCGATGTAACGGCCATACTCGGAGACATGCAGGAGCGCGGAGACAACGTAATGTTCGAAGGCGCGCAAGGCGCGTTGCTGGACGTGGATATGGGGACCTATCCTTTCGTTACATCGTCGAACACGACGGCCGGGGGTGCGGCTACGGGAACCGGTATCGGCCCGCGTCACATCGATTATGTGCTGGGCGTCGTGAAGGCATACACCACACGAGTGGGTTCCGGCCCGTTCCCGACGGAGTTGTTCGATGCGACCGGTGAACACCTTGGCCGGGCCGGTGACGAGTTCGGCGCTACCACGGGACGCCCGAGACGCTGCGGCTGGTTCGATGCGGTTGCCTTGAAACGTTCGATACTAAACAACAGCGTATCCGGGCCGTGTGTCACCAAACTGGATGTGCTGGATGGCCTGGACAGCGTACGGGCCTGTGCAAGCTATGAGATCGACGGTCAGCAAGTGACCAGCCCGCCGTGCAGCGCAGAGGAATTGGAGCGCTGCAAGCCGGTGTATAAGGAATTACCAGGCTGGCAGGAAAGCACGGCAGGCGTTACCGAGTATTCGGAACTACCCGATAACGCTAGGAATTACCTGGAATTCATTCAGGAAACAGTGTCAGCGCCGGTGGACATCGTTTCGACCGGCCCCGAACGCGACCAGACCATCATTTTGCGCCATCCGTTCGATTAGCTTGCCCGGCCTCATCGGCCTGCTCGTCCTCAGAGGGCTTTTGTTCGACCATTTTTCCCGGTTCAGGGCCCATCATGATCGCGATCCATCGAGTACGCTCGCTGCTCGACAGGATAATCTGCGCGATCATCGTCAATGGCACCGACAACAACATGCCGACCGGACCGAGCACCCAGCCCCAGAAGACCAGGGACAGAAAAATGATCAGCGGCGATATGCCCAGCGTACGGCCGAGCAACCTGGGCTCCAGCACGCTGCCCAACAGAATATTGACGGCGAGATAGCCTCCAGCGGTCAGCAACGCTGTGCTGGCCCCCAATTGCACGATCGCCAGCAGCACGGCCGGCACCGCGGCGATAATCGAGCCGATATTGGGGACGAAATTGAAAAAGAATGCGAGCAGACCCCACAGCAACGGGTAATCCACGCCCAGTATGGACAACCAGATGACCACCAGGATTGCGGTCACCAGGCTGATCAGGCTCTTCAGGCCCACATATTTGTTGATGCTGGCGCTGACATCGGCAAATGTGCTCAGCGCACCCTGCCCGGGGAACGCCGTATGTAGCTTGGTGGCGAATCCGCCGGCCTCCAGCAGCATGAAAGTTACCGTCAACAGGATCAAAAAGGCATTGGTCAGCATCGATCCCAGCCCCGCCAGTACCCCCGCCGCAAGACTCATTGCGCGGCCTGGATCCAGCAGTTCCCGAAGGTTTTCAGTCGAAACCTCGAGGCCGAGGCGATCGATCAGGTTGACGAGACCTGTCGAAATCTCCGCCAGCCGCGCCTGGTACAAAGGCAGGTCACGCGAAAAGTCACCGATGGACTGGCTGACGACGGCACCCAGACCTATGCCCACGACGACGATAACGGCGACCACGGCGAGCAAAGCGAGCCAGTTTGGCAGGCCGCGGTCGCGCAGCCAGAACATCGGGGGGGCTGCGATGACGGCGAGGAAAAGCGACAACAGGAACGGAACCAGGATCGGGCTCGCCGCTTTCATCCCGGCCACGACCACGATGAATGCGGCGAGCGCGAGCATCTTATGGGGTCGAGATTCTGGTTGACTCATGGCTGGCCCTTGCGTTCATTGACGAGGTCTCGGCCGATGGGGCAGACCGCATCACCATGCTGCGAATCATACGCAGGCCAGGCGGACGAGAACAGCCCGCCGCGGATCAGGTATCCGTCTCTTTCCCGAGGGGCGGAGCACTCTCGGCGCTTGGTCCCCGTGGAAGCATGTTTCTGGCGCCGGTCAACGAATCGAATGCGCTTCTCATGATCCAGGCCTGGGCGGCAGGAATGCTGTCCCATTGCCCCGGGTCGCGAGCCGTCGCGGCTTCCAGCAGAACTCTTTCGAGAAAGCGGCTGGCAATTTTGCACCGCCCCTTGAGCCGGTAGAGAATTTGGTAACTCGCCCCTTCATAAATCCGGAAACAGGCAAGCGGGTTTCCTTCGTTGTAAACCACGGCACCGGACCTGATGGCGTTGTTAATTACCGAATCGATCAATGACAAATCGTCGCCGCTGCACTGTGCCTCTAAACCCGGGCGCATTTCGTCCAGTTCCGTTTTCAGATCGGCAATCCGCTCCCGCACTTTTTTCAGGTCCTGTTCCGCAGGCCTGTTTTTGGCAGCCGCAACCATCGTTTGCAAGATATTTGCCGGAATCGCCAGGTGCACTGGCCGGCCGGCACGCACAAACGAAGTCAGCATACCGATCACTTCTCCATCCATGTTCAGGACAGGCCCGCCATTCATGCCCGGGCTAAAATCGTTGGAGATTTGCAGCAACTCGTCGGTGCCGCGATGCTTGAACCGGGATACAATTTTTCCCTGCGACAATGTGACGTTGACGCCCTTGGGGCTGCCAATCGCGATGATTTCTTCACCGATTCTTGCCGACCGCGCCTCGTCAGGATACAGCGGTAGCGGAACGCCGGCGTCGCTGCGCAGCAGGGCGACCCCCCAGTGTGAATCGGTCAGCGCAACCAACTCGAGTTCCTCGGTCAGTTCGTCCGCCAGCAACATTTCAATACGCACAGTCCCATCAAGAATTTTCAGATTGGTGGCGATCAGGCCGTCCTCGGACACGACAAATCCGCTGCCGATGTTGCGCAGTCCGTCATTGGCTCCGTAGGCCAGGAGAGTGACGACCGATGGTCTCGCGCTGTCGAGAATCTCCCACAATGCATCGTCGATCTCGCCGCCGTCCGGCTTTTGCGCCGATGATGGCGATGCGAGAAAAAGCAACGGTATGATCCCTAAAAGAAACGAAAATCCTTTTGCACAGTGTTGGGTCATTCCATTTATCCTGGCTGGCTGCAGACTGCTGTTCGACAACGCCTTGCGCCGTGAATTCATCTGACTTCCTTGATTATTTTTCCGGCTACCGGTTCGCCATCTGGATAGGCCCTGTTCAGCAGGCGCAGCTGATCCTCGGCATGCGAACCGATAACCGAATTTTCTGCCAGGCTTGCAAAGCTTGATTTTCCATCCGCACGATGCAGCGATATGACCGGTAGCCTGGCCGCGCGAAAGTCTGCGTCATTCATTCGGTCGAAACTGAAGATGGCTTTGATGAATTCCGGATCTGCAGCGATTTTGCGGCGATCGTTTCTACCCGCCCCGGCGAATATGAATCCGACTCTTCTTTTTGGATCCGCGATAAATGCGTAGCGAACTGGCCGTTTGCCGTACGCGGACTCCGAATAATCGGCAATCGCGAGGAAGGACGGTAAACCATCGATCGTGATGTTGCTCGAATCGCGGATATTTCTGGCGCCCATTTGCTGACGAAGAATGGTTTTTGGCACCACGCGTTTCGGGATTGGCAACGCGCTGAAAAAAAGCGCAGCGTTGCCATCCGGCGACGTCGCGATGACTTCGTCGTTGCGGTTGCTGATCGCCCACCCCTCCGGGAACGTGACTTTGATGCCGAGTCCGAGGTCGTAAAACTTGTGGGCCCGGATAACACGGTTGCCGCGGGATTCGCCGAATACCAAACCATTGATCCGGCTGAGGTAAGCTTCCGCGTTTACCAGGGCATCCGGCCTGACCTGCAGTTTGTCAGCCGCACCGACGACCTCCTTTAGCCTGGTGTCATTGTCGGGGTGGGTGGCAAAAACACCGTGATAAACTTGTGCCTCGCGTCCTTCCTGGCGTGCTCTTTCAACCTCGAACAGCTCCTTTTGCTTCATTACCCGGAGCACATCGATGATGGATTCCGGGTCATAACCGGCTTTCGCCATATATTCCGCGCCCAATCCGTCAGCCTGCAGTTCGGCCTTCCTGCCAAAACCGCTCAACAAGGCGCCGCCGACGTAACTGGTCAGCACGCTTCCCGATTGCAACGGTGTGAGCATCCCGGCGACCGCAGAGAGTGTTTTGAGGATCGATGATTTGCCGTGCTGCCTGACCGCGTGGCGCGCTGTGACATGAGCGATTTCATGGCCGACGATGGCGGCAAGCTCAGCCTCCGAATCCAGATAGGCCATGATTCCGCGGGTGATATAGATATATCCGCCAGGCGTCGCAAACGCGTTGACCTGGTCGTCGTCAAGAACGGTAAAACGGTACCTGATGTTTGGCCGATGACTCACTGCGGCCAGTTTCTGGCCGATGTCGTTGACATAGTTTTGCAGTCTCTGATCCTGGTAAATGCCGAACTGCCGGATGATCTGCGGGTGTAGCCGGGCGCCGAGCTGAAGCTCATCTTCTTCAGACATCAGGACAAAATCGGAGCCACCGGTCGGATTGGATGCGCAAGATGACAATATCAGTCCCGCCATCGCCACCAGCAACGCCAGGCAAGCGGGTCTTCGAAAGATTCCTGTTGGCGATTTTCTGTGCATGTTTACCGTCTTCCTGTTTGGACCGTATAGGATTCGATCAGTTGCCCGCGCCAGTGGCCTGACCTTGAAACTATACCGGGGCGGTCTGCTCATCAAGTGGCAGTCAGCCCTGTTCCTGGTGCCGGCCGACCGCAGGTGAGTGTGGCGCAAAGTCGTATCGCTTGCCTCCGGGGAGCACGGTAGTGTAATAAGGAGGGTGCCCCGGAGTGGAGCGTCGGGCATAATGTCGCGCTGCAGCATGAGCAACTTTGAACTTTTGCGTTACTCGGCGGGTCATTTTAATTAACGGGAGAAACAGGCTTTGCCAGCCATCAACCGAAAACGTCGATAGCGAGGAGCAGGTCGTGGAGAGAATGTTAAAATTGGTATCAGCGTCGACCATCTTTGCAGGTGCAGTGCTTGTTGCGGGCTGTGCCACCAGCACGGTCCCGTTCGAACCGACCCTAAAACAGGAAGTCACCGCGCAAACCCAGGTAGAAACCGAGGTGCGCGAAGTCACAGGATCGCGTATCAAGCGCACGG
>BFAU01000135.1 GCA_008975185.1 bacterium MnTg04
CAGGCTTTGACCGAAGCAATGCCGGATAGCCTCGCCCAGGATAGCGGTGCCTTGATTCACTGGCGACAAAACAACCGGAAACTCCTCGGCCAGACCTGGCAGATCAAGCTCGATCGTCACTTCGGTCACGAACCCTGGGTGCTTCTGATCGGCACGCCCGATCATGAGGTGCTGGCCGATGTCACCGATTTCCGCGTGGTTTTTCTTACGGTTTTTCTTAGCGCTTTGCTGGTCGCGGCGTTGATCAGCAGGTCGCAAATCAGAAAGCGGATGGTGCCGCTGGAAAAACTGGCCACTTACGCAGGTCACGTCTCAAACAAGAGGTTCCATGAGCCGCTCGATGTGGATAGCGGCGACGAATTCGAAGGCCTGGCGGACAGCCTGCGTAAAATGTCCCGCGGTCTGGCCAGCCATTTTTCCATTCTCGCTACGATGTCGGAAGTCGATCGAAATATTCTGAGTTCGCCGGAGCCGGGTGCAGTCGTCGATATCGTTTTGTCGCGGCTTCGCGAAATCGTGCCTTGCCACAACGCAGTGGTGACTGTGCTGGACCGTGCCGCGCCGAAAATTGCCCAAAACTACCTGCTGTTCGCCGGTGAGGAGCAAAGTAAAACCAAACGAATAAAGATTGACCGTGATCTCGAGCTGATGTTCTCCGACGCACAGGCAGGAATTTTCCTCGACAGGGAAAAGCCGCCAGGTTTTTGCCAGGCCCTGGTCCTCGACGGCGCTGTCAGCATGTTCTGCGTGCCGATTATCAAAGGCGAGAAGATCTATGGTGTCTTGACCCTGGGTTACAGCGAGTCGCCGGAACTGGATGGCGAACTGATGCATCAGGCATCGGAGGTTTGCGGGCGCCTTGCGTTGGCGATGGCGACGGTTGAGCGCGATGAGCAATTGTACCACCAGGCACACTTCGACAATTTGACTGGCCTGGCCAACAGGCAGCTTTTCGCACAGCGGCTCAACATGGAAATCCGCAGGGCGGAGCGCGACCGTGGTTTGCTCGCACTATTGTTCATCGATCTGGATAATTTCAAAATTATCAATGACGTCCGCGGGCACAGCGCCGGTGATCAGTTGATTCGCAAGGTTGCGGAGCGGCTTGGCGAGCGTGTCCGGGACAGCGATCTGATATCACGACTCGGTGGCGACGAATTTACGATCCTGCTTTCCTCGATCGATGGGGAAGAGGATGTCAGCCGTATCGCCAAGGAAATTCTCGAAAGCCTGCAAAAGCCGTTTACGATCGATGGCAGCCAGCATTTCATCAGCGCGAGTATCGGGGTCACCCTGTATCCGGGTGACGGCAGAACGGTGGAAGAATTGCTGCGTAACGCCGATACGGCGATGTACCGCGCCAAGGAGGCGGGTCGTGATCAGTGCATGTTCTTCCAGGAAGAAATGAACCTTGCAGCGGTGCGCAGGGTAAAACTGGAAAGCCAGTTGCGTACGGTTGTGGAGAGCGGCGGGATGAAAATGCATTTCCAGCCGCTGTTGGATTCCCAGACACTGGAGGTTGTCGGAGCGGAGGCGTTGATGCGCTGGCCGGTTTCCAGCGAGCGAGTGACCTCGCCCGATGAGTTTATTCCGGTGGCGGAAGAGACCGGGCTGATCGTGCCTATGGGCTATGCCGCGTTGGAAGAAGCATGCCGGGCCATGATCGTGTGGCGAACCAAGGGCATCGAATTGGCAAGCATCGCCGTAAATGTATCGCCGCGACAGTTCAACGAACCCGGTTTTGTCAGCGAAGTCCTTGCGATTCTTGGACGTCATGGACTCGATCCGCGGTTTCTGGAGCTCGAGATAACCGAAAGCCTGCTCCTTGAGGAGGTGCAGCGCATCCGCATGGTTCTCGAAGAGCTTTGCCGCCACGAAATTCGCCTGGCCATCGATGACTTTGGGACGGGTTATTCAGCGCTGGGTTATCTGCGCCGTTATCCTGTGCAGACCATAAAAATCGATCGCAGTTTCGTGAACGAGATCGACCGGGCAGAAGGCCCGCAAAAACTCACTCGCGCAATTATCGCCATGAGTCATGGTCTTGGGAAAAGGGTGGTCGCCGAGGGAGTGGAAAACCAGAAACAGTACGAAGTGCTGGCGGCGCAAGGTTGCGATCTTGTGCAAGGCCACTTGTTCAGCCATGCAATGCCGGTCGATACATTTGCCAGCTATGTCAGAAAACAGAATGGCAAAGTGATGATGAAGGCCCTGATAGCCGGCGATACATAGGCTGTCGCCTTATTGCCCTGATTGCCGGCGTCTTCGAAAGGCGAGCAGGCCAAGCGTCAGCAGCGTAATCAGCGCTGGTACCAGGGCGATATTGATCAGCCGCAGGTTGCGCCCGAGTTTTTCGATGTCTCTGTCGAGGTCGTGCCTGACTTGGCGCAACTCCTTTCGGATCTCCGATCGTTTAGCGATGTACTGGTCGATTTCCGCGTTTTGTTCGTCGCTGAGCGTCAGAACCTGACTATCTGACGGGTCCGCCTGTAATTCGCTCAGCGCTGTCTCGGTTTCTTCTAGTTTTGCCTGCAGTTCCTGCTCTTTCGCACGGAACCGCTGATCCGCCATCCGCCGCAGCGTTTCTACTTTTTCGAAGGGGCGGGAAAAGCTGGCTCGACCCCTGATGCTGATCAGGGCTTCGCTGCCAGCGAGATTATCGAGCGCATTGGCGACAAAATCGCCGTTGTTGGCGAATTTAGACAGCATGGCCTGACCAAAGAAATTACTGATCTTCACCCATAGGAAATTTGCCAGCATGTCCGCATCGCCGACGAGGATGATATTGACCGACTCGATGGATCGCGCCAGATGCGCCGCATTGGTAGCGCCCTGGTTATCGGGTGGCAGGTCGCCGAAAGCGGAATTTACCTGGCCGCTGAGACGTGCGGCAATAACATATGATTGCCCGGTGGGTTCATAGCCGTCGCGCAGCGTGTCCGCATCCTGCAGGTAAAAGAACCGGCCAATCGGGAGCAAAGCAGAATCCTCGGTTGTTGACAGCAAGGGCTGCAAAGTCGTGGTGGCGTTATCGGTCAGGGTGAAATGTCCGCTCAAGGCGACGTTGACGTTGCTCAATAAACCAGTCAGCACGTCGTCGTCGTTCAATTGCGCCGCGCCGAGCCCGAGTATGCCGATGTGCTCAACCGCATTAACCACCAGTGCAAGCTGCCGGTCAACTACGACCTGCGCCGGGTCGAACTGCACGCCCCAGGCGGTAAATAACTTCGGAATACTTGAGCTTTTGTCGCCCAAACTTTCATTGAAGGGGTTCTGCAAATCGGTGGCGGTGATATCGGTTTCCGCCAGCGGATCGACAAACACAATCAGGTGTCCACCTTTAAGAACAAACTGATCGATCGCGTAAAGCGTGGCGGTCGGGAGTTGCTTGGGATGCACCAGCATCAGCACATCGATGTCCGGCTCGATCTCCAGGCCGTCTTTTGGCAACGCACGAATCTCGAACATTTCGCTGATCGCCCCATACACGGCCCAGGGCTGCTCCGGCATTCGGGTCGCCGGATTCCAGCCGCCGGCAAGCGGCAACTCGCTAAGCAAGCCGATGACGGCCCGTTGCGGGTGGCTCAGCGTGTAGATCAGCTTGCTCAGGTCGTATTCCAGGAATTGCTCATTGCGTCGGTGAAATGCCGGTATGATGATAACGTCATCGAAATCGTTGGTACCTACCAGCCCGAAGTAAACAGCACCGCTGCCGCGACCTCCCTGCATCGCTTGCAAACCATAATTCGCCGCCAGGTCTTCTTCCTCCGAATACGGCAATGGATCGATGATCTGCAACTCGATCATTCCAGCCGAGCGCTGTACGTATTCTTCGAGCATTTCCCTGACGCGGTTTGCATAGATTCTCGTGCCGGGGATTTTTCTGGTCGCTAGGTCGGAGAAAAAGAAGCGCAGGGTCAACGGTTGATCGATTGCTGCGAGAATCTCCGCGGTGCCCGCCGATACGCTGTAAAGCCCGTTTTCCGTCAAATCCAGGCGCACACCCTTGAGAAACGTATTACTCAGCAGGATCAGGAAAACAAAACCAGCCGCCAGTGCAAGGAGCGAGAGCGCCCCCGTTGTTTTTTGTGCCATCGCTTTGCTGTCGCTCATGCCTTAGTCCGCTTTCTTCAGGTTGAGTACGATGGTGCTCGCATAAAGCCAGCTTGCAATCAGCAGGGCAAAAAAGACGATATCCCGTAGATCGATCACCCCCTTGGACAGCGCCTGGAAGTGAGTCAAAAAACTGAATGAAGCAACGGTGTCTACTATTAGCTGGGGAAGCCAGCCATGCAGGACATCGAGAACCAGCCCAAAGCCACTGAGCAGGAAAAGAAAGCACACGACAACGGTAATGATGAACGCGATAACCTGGTTGCGCGTCGCGGCCGATATGCAAACGCCGATCGCCATG
>BFAU01000136.1 GCA_008975185.1 bacterium MnTg04
AGCCGCTTTGGAAGAACCAGGGCGAGTCATGGCACGAAAATCTCGGCGATCTGCGCGACGACCCGCGGTATCGGCGGATCACGGCTCGCATGAGTCTTAGCCACACCACCGGTTTCCCCAACTGGCGCTGGTTCGAGCCGGACTACAAGCTGCGCATCCACTTCGAGCCCGGTGAGCGCTACAGCTATTCGGGCGAGGGGATGACCTTTCTTCAGATCGTTCTCGAGAAGCTCACTGGAAAACGACTCGAGCAGCTGATGCAGGAGCATATCTTCGGGCCGTACGGGATGAAGACTTCTAGCTACACTTGGCAGGCGCGCTTCGAAACGGATTACGCCGTCGGCCACCGGGCGGACGGGACCGTCTATCCCAAGGACAAGGACAACGCCGCCCGGGCGCCGAGCACCCTGGAGACCACGACTGAAGATTATACGCGGTTCATGGAGGCGGTCCTGCGTGGCGACGGACTCAGCCAGGCTTCATGGAACGAGATCTTCAGCCCGCAGGTACGTATCCGTTTCCGGACTCAATTCGGCCCGGGCGCCACGGAGGAAACCAGCGCAAACGACGCGATCGAACTCAGCTACGGGTTGGGCCGGGGCCTCCTCCGCACTCCTTACGGTTGGGGCGCGTTCAAGGAGGGGCACGGCGACGGCTTTCAGCACTACTCGATCGTCTTTCCCGATAAGGACCTGGGGGTGCTTCTCATGAGCAACAGCGACAACGCCGAGAGTATCTTCGGCCACCTCCTGGCCCTTACTATCGCCGACACCTACACCCCCTTGGAGTGGGAAGGATACATTCCGTACGACCGAAGGCCGGTTCATTCCAATTGACCATGATGGCCGCTCTTGGAAATGGTCTTTAAAATGGTGACCCATATTGAATACGACTGCTAACAAGGTGGTGCACTGGACAACTATTCTGCTGCGCTCCATAGTCGCCAGTGTACTTGGTCATCAGGGGTCTTGAACACATTGCTCATCATTGCTGCTTTTTTGGCCTTCGCTGTCGGCGTAGTGCATTCTGTTCTTGGCGAGCGCTATATCCTTACTCGACTGTTTCGCCGGGGTAATCTACCCAAGCTGTTCGGTAGTGCCGCGTTCACTGCCCGGACTCTCCGATTCGCCTGGCATCTCACGACCATAGCCTGGTGGGGTTTCGCCGCACTTATCTATCTGCTTGCCCGGAATTCAATTTCCGCTCAGAACCTGGCATTCGTTTTGGCAGGCACGTTTTTGGTTACCGGGGTTATCGCACTGGTCGCGTCGCGCGGGCGACATTTGGCCTGGTCCGTATTTCTGTTTATCGGGGGAGCATGCTTGTATGCAGCGACCGCCTAGCTAGCCGCGACAGATACTGGCGGCGGTAATGCTAAACGCCATGTGCAGCTCAGCAGGGTAGGAGCCGAAATGGCGTCTGATTTGGATTTTGTCGAATTCGTAGTTGATCAAATGGCAGATGCCGGTGTTATTTCGTACAGAAAAATGTTTGGAGAGTACGTGGTCTATTGTGAAGGCAAAGTCATAGCGCTTATTTGCGATAATCGGCTGTTTGTCAAACCAACGAAAGGTGGGAAATCATTTATTGCTGATGTCGTGGAGGCGCCCGCCTACCCTGGCGCCAAACCGTCCTTCCTGATCGAGGAGCAAATCGAGGACAAAGAATGGCTGAGTGACTTGGTCAGACTGACGGAGAGAGAACTCCCGGAGCCCAGACCGAGGAAAAAACCAAAACGCAAACGCGGAAAAAACACATAACAAGTCATCCGAGTATGCAGCTTGGCGGCGGCCAGGCGCATGCTGCGCTGGCGCTGCTTGATTCAAGCGTCAGGCATAAGTCAAGGAACGTGGAGCAGTCAGATATGAAGGCAATCTGGAAAGGCAGTGTAATAGCACAATCCGATGAAACATTAGTCATTGAAGGAAATCATTACTTCCCGGCAGAATCGGCCAGAATGGAGTTTCTGAAAGACAGTGACACAAAATCCGTCTGTCCGTGGAAGGGGACCGCCAGCTACTACAACATAAATGTTGATGGTGAAACCAACCCGGACGCTGCCTGGTATTACCCGGATCCCAAGGACGCCGCGAGCGAAATCCAAGGTCGAATCGCATTCTGGAAAGGCGTGCAGGTCATCGAGTAAGATGTCGTGGAATTACATCCGACCAGTGCCAGCAATCGGACGTCCCTGCGGTCCGCCGCTTATCTCTATGTCAGGTAAATCAAGACTTTCATAAATCAACAAACTCTGGTCATGTTGTCGCGACTGATTGGATTCATCAGGACGCCGCTTCATCTTGAAAAATCTCTTCTATCAATAATTCAAATAGCCGAGCAGCTTTGAACGCAAGAGGCAAGCTGGGATCGAATTTCCCTTTCTCAATGGCGTTGATTGTCTGCCGTGAAACGTCTAATGCAGTAGCCAGGTCAGCTTGGGTCCAATCCCGTTCTGCGCGGAGTACCTTTAGGCGATTTTTCATTTGTATCGAACCTGGCCGATGATAATTCCGGCCATGTAGGCAACGGACATGAGCACCAAGATGTCGGAGGCTTCTGCATCGGATATGAATTGTGCAGTTGCCAGTAGTGAATAAGCAAAGCCACCCACAAATCCAATACCCATCGATAGTGCCAGAGCATCAAGTTGAATTTTTCGCTGTAATTCATCCAGTTCTTTCAGGAATCGCAAAAACGTCACAATCACTCCAATGCCTATTCCGGTGTTAATGACGATTGCGAGCATTGAAATCCAGGCAGAGGAATACCACTCGTATAACTCGGCTTTGTCAGCCAGCACCATTGTCCCAACCCATGCAAATACCCAGGAAAGTAAGCGCATACTGCTTTTCCTGGCACGTGCTGTGAATATGTCTGAATCGGTCATTGGTTTTTTCATGTGTCTAGTATCCTTGTCATAATGTAAAGTCTAATTTACGAATCAAGATAGCCGGGATTATCTTCGGTGTCAAGTACAATTGACAAAAAGACCAGTAAACACGACTTTTCGCCCAGAAACGCCTGAGTTGTCGAGACTCCAGCAAGTGCAGAAATCTCGCGGTCCAATTACGAGAGAGCCTGATTCTTGCCATAAAATGGCCAATCAGACATCTTTATGGGTGTATCGACACTGTCTCCGGAAACTTGAGATTGAGCTCGATTTCCGGGAACACGCGGCATTAGTCGCCAAATAAACCGCTGCACTTGCCCCTGGCTATCTGTCAACCTTCTTGCATACGCAACGGCCGCGCAGACTCTGGGAGCGAGCGAGCTCAAACGCCAGGCGACGACCCAGGTATTGGAGGTAGCAAATGAAAATCCGAATTACTCTCGTGGCCACGGTGGCTGTGGGTCTTCTCCCGGTTGCGTCGGCGCAGGAGCCGGCTTCTGTTGAGGATCTCGCATGGTTGGCCGGGTGTTGGGCGAGTGTCGGTGGCGAGGCCGGCTCAGGCGAGCAATGGACGGTTCCCGCTGGCAAAACTTTGCTCGGCGTCAGCCGGACGGTCAAAAACTCGAAGACAGTGGCGTACGAGTTCCTGCGGATTCGCGAGACCGAGGCTGGTGGGATCGAGTACATTGCAAAACCCTCGGGACAGAGCGAGGCAAGCTTCCTCCTGGTGCGTCTATCTGATCGTGAAGTCGTCTTTGAAAACCCCGCCCACGACTTTCCACAGCGCATCATTTATCGCCTGGAGGCCGGGGGCGAACTCGTGGCGAGGATTGAGGGCGAGGTAAAAGGTGAGGTCAGGACGGTCGATTTTCCCATGAAGCGGGTCGACTGTGAGTCACAGAGTGTTAGCCCGTAGTGTCGTGTCGCTACAAACCACGCCGTTTTCGCGGTGCCGGTACGCCAGATATCCGTTATGTATTCACCATTTAATTATATTATTGGGAATTTGGCGCCTGTGGCATGTCCGTTAGGACTCGGTTTGGCGACAGGTATTCCGTGTGATCGGCGCGCCGATTATCAATAATCGTTTTTGCCGGCCAATTTGGTTGGCGCTTGAAAACAGCATCAGGCAATATGCCGCAAACATTGGCGTCATATGAAAAAAAAAATTCGAGGATAACCTGGAAAATTGAAAATACTAAAACACCTATTTGACAGCAATTTGGCGTGGGCGGCTTCAATCAAAAAAGAAGACCCGGAGTTTTTCACGCGGTTATCGAAGCAGCAAGATCCCGAGTATCTATGGATTGGCTGTTCGGATAGCCGAGTCCCGGCCAACCAAATAACGAATCTGCAACCTGGCGAAGTTTTCGTGCATCGGAATATCGCCAATGTTGTCGTGCATACAGATTTGAATTGTCTTTCGGTAATACAATTCGCTGTGGAGGTTCTCAAGGTAAAACATATAATTATTTGCGGTCACTATGGCTGTGGCGGCATAAAGGCGGCGTTGGAAAATCAGGAACACGGGCTGATCGATAATTGGTTGCGCCATGTCAGGGATGTCATTCGCTTCAATGCGGAGCAATTTGACGGGCTCGAGCACGACAAGAAGCTGGATTTGCTCTGTGAGTTAAATGTGAAAGAGCAAGTCACAAATGTTTGCAACACCACTATTGTCCAGAATGCATGGAAACAAGGAAAAGAACTTTCTGTACACGGTTGGATTTACAGCATAGAAAACGGGATCCTGAAAGATCTGGAGACTTGCGTTACCTCAAGGGATGCATAGATTTGGGAGGCTGAGCCAAAGTTGATCTTGCTGATTGGAATCGTTCTTTTTTCCGGCGTCAGCGTGCTATAGCGCGCAGCCGACGGAGTCGTAATGGCGCAGCTTCCGGAGATTCGATGGCCAAATCACTACGAACCGAGCCGGTGCCCTGTTCATGTTCGCAACGAACTGGATATGGCCGCTTCGCCGGAGAAAGTGTGGGCGTGGTTAACTCGGGCCAAGCTGTGGCCAGACTGGTATGCCAATTCCGCGAATGTCGAAATCCTTGAAGGGCCAGGCACGGGCCTCGAAGAGGGCACCCTTTTCCGCTGGAAGACATTTGGTATTACGATAAAATCCACAGTCCTCGAGTGTGTGCCTGATGAGCGTATCGCATGGGAAGCTCACGCCTTCGGCATCGATGTCTATCATGCGTGGGTCCTGCAATCATCCGCCAAGGGTTGCCTCGTGGTTACTGAGGAGACGCAACACGGCTGGCTGGCAAGGCTCGGGTCTATTTTCATGCCGAGTCGAATGCACAAGTACCACCAGCTGTGGCTTGAAGGGCTAGAAAACAAGGCCCGCGCGGGTTTTCCGCCAATAGGTTAACCTTGCCACCGGTGTTCAGCGGTGAAGCCCTTCGCGCACACCCCTGGTCGTGTTGGTCTATTGCCGGGCAATCCGCAAGGCCTTGCAACGTGACACAGTTGGTTGAAGTCGTTTTCAGCCAGTGCAAATGTGTTCCAGACCCCGATCCTGTTTGCGGAGCATGGTTTTGAGAAGACCAGGAAAATTTTCTGCACTTTTTCGTATCCCGTTGGTTGTCCGCATGCTGCGCATTGGCATCCGGCTTTTGCCCATATTGATCATGATGGACCTGGGTTACCTGATCGGCATTTGGCCGGACTGGGATTCCTATGCGGAAGGTCCGATTCAGAGGTCCAGTTTCATCAGCAGTTACGAATTCGAGCGGCATCGCCACAAAGACTGGCCCAGGCTCCGCTGGAACCCGGTCCGCATCGAGACCGTCCCGCGCGGCATGATTCGCGCGTTGATCGTCGCCGAGGATGCCAATTTCTATTCTCACCGGGGCGTGGATATCGATGCGCTCAAGGAAGCCATGGAATACAACCTCTCCGAGAAACGTCTCGTGTATGGCGGCAGCACGATCTCACAACAAACCGTCAAAAACGTTTTTTTGAGCCCCTCGCGCAATCCCTTGCGCAAGTGGCACGAACTGGTCCTGACGATCGGTATGGAAAGAAGCCTGAGCAAAAAACGCATACTCGAACACTACCTCAACGTGGCCGAGTTTGGCCGCGGTATCTACGGCGTCGATGCCGCCGCTCGTTACTACTGGGGCATTCCCGCATCCAGGCTTTCCAACCGGCAGGCCATCGAGCTAGCGGCCACACTGCCGTCGCCGGTCGATAACAACCCGAAGACGCGTACCAAATCTTTCAGCCAGCGGGTCAAAAAAATTCAGCGGTATTTCTAACGGTTCATTTTTTTCGCGGCGGCGCTTGCCTAGATTTGTTCTCCTTTTTCCATGATGTCGCCAAAGACATCCGGCTCGTCCGGGTTTTCATCCTCGTCATAGTAATCGCCGCCAGTAAAAGTCAGCGCGCCGGATGAAAAAGTCGTTCCATAAGTGACCACCAGCGACATCGTTTGCCCCATCCCGGAAAAAAATTCCCGTTCGCCCAGGACCGATAAGGGATGAATGAATGCGCTCCACACCGCGCCTTGTGCGATCGCGTAACGGGCATCCAGTGCGGATTCGAAATTCGCCTGCATCAGTCGCACCAGTTGCCCTTCGCTCAGGATCGCTGCGTTGCTAACCGGCGACATAATGCGAATCCGGTCGGCATTATCATCGCCGATCACATAGATGGGCATATCCCGGTAGTTGATTTGCCACGAATTTCCGTTGCGAATGGCATCCGCATCGATGCGCCTGACCAATTCATCTATCCTGTCCAGGGTCATCGGTACGCCGAGCGCGGCCGGCGGTTCGCCGGGTTGGTCAAGGTCTTGTGCGGTCGAATCGGTCAGCAGGAAAACAAGTGAAATCGAAACCAGCGTCAAAAACCGAGCGGTATTGACCATGAAAGGCCTCCTTTTTGTTTGTGACCCATGGCGCCGCCGAGGATTTCGGCTGCGCGGAACAAAATCTCTATCGAAAGAGACCATTGAATTGGCCAATATATGACGACATTCACCTTCCCATCAACTATCCTCGCAGGAAGTGGCAAGCGATGTTTGCGCTGGCGAACCACGATCATTTATGAACATCAGGCCGGTCAAAAGAGTCATATCCGCGCTGGAGACCAGCGACGGCGCCGGTGTCAGATTGCGCCGCAGCCTGGGCCAGTCCCAGTGGGCGCGCCTTGACCCTTTTCTGCTGCTCGATGAATTCAACTCCGACGATCCGGATGACTACATTGGAGGATTCCCGTCGCACCCTCATCGAGGCTTTGAAACGGTTACCTATATGCTGGCCGGCCGCATGCTGCATGAGGATCACATGGGAAACCGCGGCGAGCTGGAACCGGGGGCGGTGCAATGGATGACTGCGGCCGGCGGGATTATTCATTCCGAAATGCCGCAACAACAAGATGGTCTGCTGCGCGGGTTCCAGTTATGGGTCAACCTGCCCGGCTCGTTGAAAATGGCGCCGGCCAGCTATCGCGATATCAAACCGGACGACATACCGCAGGTCCGTTTGTCCGGTGGCGGTATGGCGAAAATTATCGCGGGCCATTTCGAGGGGCAGAACAAGCAGACGGTCGGCGCGGTCACCGGCAACGCGACCGCTGTCGATTTTTTCGATCTGAAGCTGGTTCCAGGCGAGGTGTTCATATGCGCGGTGGCGTCTGATCGTAACGCTTTTTTCTACGTTTATGACGGGCAGGCAAACTCGGGGGAGCCGGGCCAGCTGACCGGCGTGGATCGGTGGCAGGCAGCATTGCTCGGCGCAGGCGACCACTGGCGGGTCGAAGCCGGTGGTCAGGGGGCGGGTATTTTGTTCCTCTCGGCAATACCGACGGGAGAGCCCGTTGCACAGCAAGGGCCCTTCGTGATGAACACGCGCGAGGAAGTCGAGCAGGCCATGCGCGACTACCGCGATGGAACCTTGACCGCTCACGCGGGCTGACCGGATGCTGTCTGCCGCACAATTGACCGGCCAAAAGGACAGTCACGTGCTACCGGTTGAGGAACTGGGCATGCAGCTTCACCCGCTGGCGGCACAGGCGTTTCTGGCGCTGACTGCGATGGCGGCCGATGACGGCATAGAACTGGAAGCCGTCAGCGCTTTTCGCACCTTCAATACCCAGCTCGAAATCTGGAATGCGAAATACCGCGGCGAACGGCCGTTATTCGATGCGGACGGCGTCGAACTGGAACACTCGGTGCTGAACAAGGATGAACTGGTGACCGCCATTCTTCGATGGTCGGCATTACCTGGCGCGAGCAGGCATCACTGGGGCAGCGATCTGGATGTTATCGACCGGGCAGCGGTTCCCGAAGGCTACCGGGTCCTGCTGGCGAAAGAGGAGTTCGCGAGCGATGGCGTGTTCTGGAAGCTTGGCGAGTGGCTCGAAAAGCGCCTGCCGGAGACCGATTTTTACCGGCCCTACATGGGATTCAATGATGGCGTTCAGCGCGAACCGTGGCACCTGAGTTTTGCGCCGGTGTCGGTGCAGGCGTTGCAGTCAATGACCGTAGAGATCCTGAAAGAGGCGTTGGCTGGGAGCGATGTGCTGGGCCTGGATACTATTTCGGCGCAGCTGCCGGAAATATTTTCGCAATATGTACTGAATGTCAGTGACCCGCCATAACGGCAAACACGACAGGCCGCTAACCGGCGAGTTTCTTGAGATCTGCGGCCGCCAGTTTCTGGATGACGGTGATCGCGTCATCCTCATCCGGCTGCCAGGAAAAAACCGGCGGCTCGCGTCTGAGCAGGTCCCATTTTCCGGAATCGATAATGTGCTGGAGGTAGTCCATGCTTTGCCGGATTGACTCCAGGTATGGATTTTTTCCGTTAAAAAGCACTTCCAGGTATTTGTAGCCGCTGTTAAACGTGCCGTCCAGCCGCTCTTTCATTACTTGCTCGAAGAACATCGGGGTCCGGCGCAGCAATTCTTCGGGTGTCCAGTCAGGCTCGTCAGGTCCCTCGCCGTCCAGCAAATTGACGCCACCCAGCACGAATTCCGGGAACAGGCGATCCCGGCATTTTTCCAGGTAACAACGATCCGCCATTTGCGCAATCATGTCGCCGGTCGCGACCAGGTGACCCAGTCGCGTGTCTAGAGGATCGTCGACGCGGATTTCATCCAGTGGAATTTCATAACCGGTGAAATGCACGATGACGCTTGCCAGTTCCGCCTGGTCTGCCAGGCCGATGGTCGGCAGATACGATTTCAGAAGTTCAGCGCTGCGTGCCACATGCGACTGAGTTAGTTCGGCGCCGTGACGGTAAATCGCATCTTCTTTATCTTTCCGGATAAAGCCGGCATCGTGAAAAAGTGCGACGATCATGCCGAGCTGCACACGCCTGGCTCCAAGGCGCTCATCTGGCGGAACGGTCAGATCATGGCCGGTGAGAATTCTCGCAACCGCCAGCGACATATCCAGCGTGTGTTGAATATCGTGATAAACCGTGTCGCAGCCAAGGAAGCCGGGCCACTTTCCGGTAAACAGTTTTTCGAAATCCACGTACGCCTGGCGTGCACGGTTAAATTCCTCATCGGGAAATGCCTTGGCGAGCGTCTCGAACACCGCCGTCGTTACGGCTGCCGGCGAGCTGACCTGCACCGTGTTTGTTACATCGTAATCGCTTTGTCTGTATGGCTGCATATTCGTGACGCTCGCCTGTTTTGAAGCCCGGTTTTGGGCCCAAAGACCATCTGAGTCTAATTAAAAGCGGTCGCCTACATCAACCGATGAAGCGTAATTAAGGGAAAAGAGGAGCAATAAGCGGTTAATTTGTGACGCGGTTCACACTTTCCGGAGCCTGATTCAAGGGTTGGGGCCGAAAACGGCGCTCACCGGCGCGTGGTCGGATGGGCGCTCCAGGGTCCGCGGCTCAATATCGACATCGCAGGAAAGGCATTTGCCGGCGAGGCTATTGCTGACCAGCACCAGGTCGATTCGCAGGCCCCGATTGCGTCTGAATGCGCCGGCACGGTAATCCCACCAGCTGAAAATATTGTCCGCTTGTTCAAATTGACGGAAGGTGTCCACCATTCCCAGATCGAGAATCTTTTTCAGCGCATCGCGCTCCTTGTCGCTGACCAGGACATTTCCTTGCCAGCCTTCCGGGTCGTGTACATCCCGGTCGTCGGGGGCAATATTGAAATCACCCAGAACCACAAGATTCGCGAACATGGAGATCTGTTCTTGCAAAAAGTCATGCAGCGCGTCAAGCCAGTTCAGTTTGTAATCGTATTTGTCCGAGCCTACGGTCTGGCCATTGGGCACATACAGATTGATTACCCTGTAATCGCCGATTGTCGCCGCCAGTACCCTGCGCTGTCGATCCTCGAAATCCGGTAATTCGTTGACCAGGTCGACCGCCTCTTCGCGGCTGAGGATCGCTACACCGTTGTAGGTCTTCTGGCCATTGGCGACCGCGCGGTAACCACATGCCGCGATTTTCTCGTAGGGGAACAGGTCGTTGGTGATTTTCAGTTCCTGTAAAGCAAGCACGTCGGGTTGGTTTTGCCGCAACCAGTCGCAAACATGCTCTATCCGGACTCGCAGGGAATTGACGTTCCAGGTGCTGATTTTCATGAATAGATCAGGGCTTCTTTAGATCGGTGCCGGCGCGCGATCCAGGATTCCGGCCTGCTCTAGCAGCGCTTCGGGACGGGGCGGCCGACCACGAAAGGCGACAAAATTCTCCATCGCTCCCCTGGCGCCACCCTGGGCAAGAATACTTTGCCGGTAACGGTCGGCAACCTCATGATTGAATAATCCTTCTTCGCCGAACGCGGCGTAGGCATCTGCCGCCAGGACCTCGGCCCATTTATAGCTGTAATAGCCAGCGGCGTACCCGCCCGCAAAGACATGGGAAAAGCCGTTGGCAAAACGGTTCCAGTCCGGTACGGGGACGATGGAAATTTCTTCGCGTACATCGCGTAGCGTTTCCAGGATTCTCGCTCCCCTGGCCGGGTCATAGTCGGCATGAAGGCGCAAGTCGAAGATCGCAAACTCGAGCTGCCGCAGCATTTGCAAGCCCGACTGGAATTGCCGGCTACTGAGCAAGCGGTCAACGACGTCCTGAGGCAGGGGTTCACCTGTCTCGAAATGGCCGGAGACCATCGACAGCACCTCGGGCTCCCAGGCGAAGTTCTCCATGAGTTGGCTGGGGAGTTCGACAGCGTCCCACGGGACCCCATTGATACCGGCCACGCTCGGGTAACTCGCCTGGGTCAGCAGGTGATGCAAGGCATGGCCGAACTCGTGGAACAAGGTGACGACATCTGAATGCGTCAGCAGCGCCGGGCAGCCGGCCAGCGGCCGCATAAAGTTGCAAACCAGGTAGGCAACCGGCTGCTCGCAGACCTGGCGGGTCCTGACTCGGCCGATACACTCATCCATCCATGCGCCGCCGCGCTTGGCAGGCCGTGCGTACAAGTCCACATAGAGGCCACCGATAAGCTCGCCATTCGCGGCGCGCAGCTCGTAAAAGACGGTGTCGTCGTGCCAGGTATCGATATCGTTACGGGGCTCCAGGCAGATGCCAAACAATCGGGTTGCCAGCGAGAACAAACCTGGCAGGACGCGATCGACCGGGAAATAAGGCCGCAGTTCCTCCTCAGAGATTCCGCATCGCGATTGCTTCAGTTTTTCGCTGTAATAGGCGAGATCCCATGCGGCCAGTTTTTTTCCGGCAAAATCCACCAGTTCCGCCAATTCTTCCTTGCCCCGGTGGGCTGATTTCTGCGCGAGGTCGGTGAGGAAAGAGAAAACTTCCGCTACCGAACCCGCCATTTTTGGCGTCATCGAGTACTCTGCGAAATTATCGAAATCGAGCAGGCGGGCGTTCGCATGTCGCAGGCCCATGATTTCTTCCATGATCTCGAAGTTGTCCCAGCGTCCCGCATGCGGTCCCTGGTCAGATGCCCGGGTAACCCAGGCCTCGTAAAATGCCTCCCGCAGCTCACGGTTGTCCGCGTGGCTCATAACGGCATGGTAGGTTGGCTGGTCCAGCCGCAACAACCAGCCATCGGCATTTTCAGCGCGAGCGCTCGCCGCGGCCGATTCCAGCAGGCTGGCAGGCAGACCGCCAACAATCGCCGGATCGCTGATCTGCCTTTTCCAGGCATTACCGGCATCGAGCAGGTTTTCCTCGAACTTGGATTGCAGTGTCGCCAGCTTGCTGGCGTTCTCCGCAAACAACCGTTGCTTGTCGCGTTCCAGGCCAACGCCGCCCAGGCGAAAGTCCTGAATCGCGAGTCTTAACACCTGCCTTTGTTCCGCACTCAGATCTTCGTCATCCTGTTCGGTCTTGCAATAGGCCCGGTAAAGGAGCTGGTCCTGGCCGAGTCCAGTAAAAAAGTCGCTTAGAAGGGGCAGGCATTGGTTGTAGGCCTGCCGCAGCTCGGGTGTGTTGACCACGCTGTTCACGTGGCTGACCGGCGACCAGGCTCGTGAAATCTGATGATTGAGTATCTCCATCGGTAGCACCGTGGTCTCCCAGCCGGGTTCCGCCTGGCGAATCGTCTTCAGTTTCTCGCGGGCGTCTGCAAGCATTTCACGGACCGCAGGCACGACCTTTTCGGCCTTCAGCGAAGAAAAAACGGGCAGACCCGAATAACTGCTTTGTTTCTGGGTAACGATGTCCATGGATCTCATGCGTGGCAGGAGCCGCAAAAATCGGTGAATCTTAGCAGGCTGGAGTCATGGATTCAGCCCAGCCGCATGCTGATCAGCGTGACGCCCACAGCCAGCAACAGGAAGAACAGGCTGAGCCCCAAAACTGCGCCCCGCCGATAGTGTTTGATGACTTGTGCCTGGTTTTTCGCCGCCATCAGGAAGCTTCGGTCATCGGGCGGTGCGCCGATCACCGCGATGCCCGGGTGGCGAAACTCCTGGACGTGCTCCCTGCGAACCAGCGCTTCAGCTTCCCGGCGGGCTATTTCCCATTCCTTGAGATCCAGAACGCCATCGTTGTCCTGATCGTAAAGCCTGACCAGCATGGTTTGTCGGGATTTCCAGTCGGCCAGCACCAGGCGTACTTCCTCGGCAATATTGGCGGTTTGCGCCGCCCGGTGGGTGGTCAGGTAGCCGACGACGAGCAAGGGATCGCCGGCGTGCATTCGTCTCTCGGTATAGCGATAACGACCGAAAACGCCGCCCCCTTTTTTTTCCGGCCATGCACTACTCCCGCGCCAGCTTTGGGTAGCGCTGGGGAAAACATCGGCGCCATCGGGGTCGACGATGCAGCGACCGGAGGAGTCCTCGAGTTCGAACAACGCCTCGCTGCTGCCGCTATTGATGGTTTGCCAGCGGCTATGGCGGGTCTTGTTGACCGTGTAGGTTTTGCGCTCCTCAATAGTAAAGGACCACCAGGTACAGGCGGTCCCGGTCAGCGGCGCGATGACCGGTTCGCCGTCAAGCCGCCTGCCGGTGCCTTCAAATTCCACGTAGCCCTGGCTTGCGGACCGAATCAGTGAGGTTGGCGTATCTTCGAGGAGCCTGGATTTATGCAGGCCCTTGAAGGCCTTGATGAAACTCAGCGCCGAAAAGCCCAGCGCGGCCAGAGACCAGAACCAGAACTCGGCCGCATCCCAGGCCTGGACCTGGGCTGTAATTTCAGTCAGCCCGGGCAGGTTCATGAAGCTATTCGAACAGCTCCTTCATATCGACGTCGGCGGTCTCTGCCTCGCTGTATTCGAGCAACTCGGCCCCCTTGAAACCGAACATGCCGGCGACGATGACGTCTGGAATCTGGGCAATGCGAACATTATTCAGGTTGACGCCGTCGTTATAAAATTCCCGGCGGTCGGCGATCGATTCCTCGATCCCGGTGATCCGCTGGCGCAGGTGCTCGAAACCCTCGTCGGCTTTCAGTTCCGGATAGTTCTCGACCACTGCGAACAGCTTGCCCAGACCCATGCGCAGGGCTCCTTCGGCGGCGCCGACCCCGGCGACGTCACCCTGCTCGCGGGCAGTCGCTACAGCCGCTCGCGCCTGCATGACCCGTTCCAGCGTTTCCTGCTCGAATTGCATGTACTGCTTGCAGGTTTCAACCAGTTTTGGCAATTCGTCGTGCCGTTGCTTGAGGAGTACATCAATATTGGACCAGGCTTTTTTGACGTTTTCCCTGAGCGATACCAGGTTGTTGTAGATTTTCGTGAAATACAACAACAGGACGAGAACAACTGCGAGAAAAATAACCAGACCGATCATTTTGATACTCCATCAGGAATCTCCAATCAGTATATCATTGTGCTTGACGCTTTTTTGTGGAGCAGTTCATGCCATTGAAATTTGACTTGCTGGTCGTCGGTGGCGGCAGCGGCGGCCTGGCAGCAGCCCAACGCGCGGCCGATTATGGCGCCAGCGTTGCGGTTTTCGAGCCCAAACCGCTTGGCGGCACCTGCGTCAACGCCGGCTGTGTGCCAAAAAAAGTCATGTGGAGTACCGCGGCACTGGCGCATGGTCTTGCCGATGCGAGCGGCTACGGCTTTGACCTGGAGTCCTGGCGCCATGACTGGGGTGCAATAAAAACCAGGCGCGATGCTTATGTTGCGCGGCTGAATTCGATATACGCCAAAAACATCAAGGCTAAAGGTGTCACCCATATTACCGAAAACGGAAGTTTCACCGGGCCCCGCGCAATTACCGCGGGTGGAAAAACCTACCAGGGGAAACACGTCGTCATTGCGACCGGCGGCTACCCGGACCGACCCGAGATCCCCGGCGCCGAGCATGGAATTACTTCGGACGGATTTTTCGAACTCGACGAACGGCCTGAAAGGGTGGCGGTCGTAGGCGCCGGTTACGTGGCGGTTGAACTGGCGGGCATGTTTAACGCGCTTGGGTCGGAAGTCAGTATTTTTGTCCGCTACGATGGCGTGTTGCGTAACTTCGACGACATGATTCGGCAGGAACTTGGCGACGCCCTGGCAAAAGACGGTATAACGGTGGTCACCGAGGCGATACCGGCGAAAGCGGGTATCGAGCCAGGCGGGCTTTTTCTGGAAACCAGCGATGGGCGGGCATTCAATGATTTCGATTGCCTGTTGTGGGCAGTCGGCCGCAAACCGAATACCCGGCATCTGGCTCTGGACAAGGCGGGCGTCGATGTCGATGACGGAGGATTCGTGCTGGTTGACGATTTTCAAAACACCGGCGCCGAGCGCATTTACGCCATTGGCGATGTCACCGGGCGGGTGAGTTTAACGCCGGTAGCGATTGCAGCCGGACGCCGTCTCGCCGACCGCTTGTTCGATAACCAGCACGACCGGCACCTGGATTACAGCAATATTGCGACGGTTGTGTTCAGCCACCCGCCGATCGGGACCGTGGGCCTGACCGAGGCCGAGGCACGGGCGGAATATGGGGATATTGTGCAGGTATATCACTCCGCATTTGTGCCGATGTATTACGCGGTTTTGCAGAGCAAGGGTCGCGCCGCGATGAAACTGATCACTGCCGGCGAGCATGAGAAAGTTGTCGGTGTCCACGTCATTGGCGATGGCGCCGACGAAATGATGCAGGGATTTTCTGTCGCCATCGGCATGGGCGCCACAAAAGAGGATTTTGACAACACTGTCGCCATTCACCCGACCAGCGCGGAGGAACTGGTAACGATGCGCTAATGCGGGTCAGGATCGTTTGAGCAGGGACTGGAGGACCGGGATGGTGTTCGGTTTCACGCCTCGCCACAAATAGAAGGATTCCGCAGCCTGTTCCACCAGCATGCCCCAGCCCATGGTGGCGCGTGCCCCGTTTTGTTCCGCCCAGCGCGTAAACGGCGTTTCTTGTCTGCCATAATTCAGGTCGTAACAAAGGGTGTGCCGGGTAAACAGGTCCGCCGATATGGGCGGCCGCTTGCCAAACAGACTCGCCGAAGTTCCGTTGACGATCAGATGAAATGTGCTCCCGCTCAATTCGTCCAGACCGGTCGCCTCGACAAAGCCGGATAGCCCGAGCTCATCGACCAGATCGAGTGCGTTGTTCGGGGTACGATTGGCAATCACGACCAGTTTCGGATTCTGCGCGATAACCGGCCCAAGCAAACCCCTTACCGCACCGCCTGCACCCAGGATCAGGATTCGGCGGTCTGCCAGTTTGAAATTGAGATTCTCGACCAGGTCGGTAACGAGACCGGCGCCATCGGTATTGTCCGCCAGGATTTCTCCATCCTCGCCCAGCACCAGCGTGTTGGCGGAGCGGGCGGATTCTGCACGGCGCGTATGGGTATCGGTAATTTCGAAAGCCGCGACTTTGTGTGGGACCGTAATATTGAGCCCCTTGCCGCCGCGGGCAGCGAATTTTCTGACTTCAGCCGCGAATTCCTCCGGCATGACATCCAGCAGCCGATAGGAAATCTTCTGGTCCGTCTGTCTGGCAAAAACACCATGGATGAACGGTGACCTGCTGTGAGCCACCGGGTGCCCCATCACGCCATATTGGTCTGTTTCGCTATCGTGTTCCATTTGTATTTACTAAATACCGGATAATTACAATACAGCCTTCAGTATGTAGAAGAAAATAATTGCCAGAATCGCGCCAGCAGGAATCGTGATTACCCAGGATAGGAATATCCGGTTCACAACCGCGAGATTGATAGCGGTAATACCGCGGGCGATCCCGACGCCAAGGACCGCGCCGACCAGCGTCTGGGTCGTCGATATGGGCATTCCGGTGCTGGAGGCCATGACAATAGTTGACGCAGCAGCCAGTTCGGCGGCGAAACCGCGGCTTGGCGTGAGATGGATTATTTTACTGCCGACGGTTGCGATGACGTGTCTTCCGAAAGTTGCCAGGCCGACAACGATTCCGATACCACCGAGAAACAAGACCGCCAACGGCAAGGGGGATTCCTGCCCTACGATGCCGGACTTGGCGATGCTGATAACGGCGGCAACCGGCCCGACCGCGTTTGCCACATCATTCGATCCATGGGCAAAAGCCATACCGCAGGCTGTAACGATCATGAGGACACCGAATACTTTTTCGACCGTTGCAAAGTGGAACTCGCGATCCGCTTTCTCGTCGATCTCGATCCGGTTGATGAAAAACTTACCGATGAGCGCAATAAGGATGCCGAAAATGGTCGCCACCAAGTAGGCCTGCTGCGTACTCAGCGACAGGCCGGCGTGTTTCAGGCCTTTGAAAATCGTGACCAGCGTAATCGTGAAACCCGCCAGAAATATGTACACCGGGACATAGCGGCGCGCTCTTTCCAGCGGATTTTCCCGTCCAATAATCAGCCACTGAACACTGCTGTAAATCAGGTAGGCTGCAAAGCCCGCGATCATGGGCGTGACAATCCAGCTGACTACGATCTCACCGATCTTGCCCCAATGAACTGCGTCTACGCCTATACCGACCACGGCGAATCCGACGATCGCTCCGACTATCGAATGGGTAGTGGAAACCGGCCAACCCATTTTCGACGCAATCAACAGCCAGCATCCGGCGGCCGCCAGGGACGCCAGCATGCCGTAAATCAATATTTCGGGGGAGTCCGATACGCTGGTCGCATCGATGATGCCTTTACGGATGGTCGAGGTGACTTCGCCGCCGGCCAGCACAGCGCCGGCGAATTCAAAAACGGCGGCGACAAAAATTGCCTGTTTTATGGTCAGCGCCTTGGATCCGACCGATGTCGCCATGGCGTTCGCGACATCGTTCGCGCCGATTCCCCAGGCCATAAACAAACCGAAGATGGCCGCCAGGCCAATATAGATCTGCATATCTGCCATGATTAATGCGCCAGCAGCAATTCGAGACGCCGGCCCACGCGCTCGGCATAATCGGCGACTTCACCGGTCAGATCGATAATCTTGTACAGGAACATCACATTGATCGGCGGCAGGCCGGACTCAAGTTCGAAAAGTCTTGCGCGCAGCTCGCTCTGCAACAGGTCGGACTCTGATTCGAG
>BFAU01000137.1 GCA_008975185.1 bacterium MnTg04
AAGGGAAAAACAGTCCGGCTGACCTGCTGATAACCGTTGATGCGGGCAATCTTTGGCATGCTGCCAGGGAAGGGTTGTTCCAACCGGTCGAATCGTCCGTACTCGAAGCCAATATTCCGGCGCATCTTCGCGATCGCGACCGGCAATGGTTTGGAATCTCTGTGCGCGCAAGGACGATCGTCTACGATCCCGCTGCCGTTTCCCGGGATGAGCTGGTCAATTATTTCGATCTGGCGAAGCCAAAGTGGAACGGGCGACTGTGTCTGCGAACGTCGAAGAAAGTCTACAACCAGTCGCTGGTCGCCATGCTGATCGCTCAATACGGCGAGCGGGAAACCGAGGCGGTAGTGCGGGCCTGGGTCGACAACCTCGCAACGGACGTTTTCTCGGACGATACGCGGTTGATGAAGGCGATTTTGGCGGGACAGTGCCAGCTCGGTGTGGTCAACAGTTACTATTTCGGTCGTTTGCAGAAAGCGCATCCTGATCTGCCGCTGGCGTTGTTCTGGCCCGCTGCCAGCGATGGTGGCGTCCATGTCAATGTTGCCGGTGCCGGCGTAACCCGTTTTGCACCCCGCCGGGCAAAGGCGGTCGCCTTTCTGGAGTGGCTTTCGCAGCCAGCGGCGCAGGCCGTGTTCGCGAGCGTCGGCATGGAATTTCCCGCCAATCCCGCAGTCGAGGCCGATCCGCTGGTCTTGTCTTGGGGAGCATTCGAAGCCAGCCCGATCGACGTCGTTTCAGCCGGTGAATTGCAAGCCGATGCCGTCAGGCTGATGGACCGGGCGCGGTACTATTAGCCGGGCTAGATGTAATTACCATCATGTCGGTGATCCCACGGCCGCATTGGTTGCGTCGAACCTTGCCAGGACCATGGTTTCTGGTCGCTTTCGCGATCGCGTTGCCGGCGATTCTGACGGTCGGTGTCGTCGCCGGCGCTTTCTTCAATCCGGATACCGAAGTCTGGCCGCATTTGCTTGAATTTGTCCTGCCCCGGGTGTTGAGCAATACCTTCTGGCTGGTTCTTGGTGTCGCCATACTCACGACGATACTGGGTACCGGTCTGGCGTGGCTGACGGCCATTTGCGAATTCCCGGGACGCGGGGTTTTCGCCTGGGCCCTTCTGTTGCCACTGGCGATCCCCGGCTATGTGCTGGGTTTCGTCGCCATCGGTTTGCTGGAATATGCCGGGCCCGTGCAGGGCTTTTTGCGTGAGTGGCTGGGACCGGGCAGCTGGCTGCCGCCGATACGCTCGCGCGCAGGCATCATCGTGGTGTTGAGTCTGACTCTCTATCCCTATGTTTACCTGGTTGCGCGCGGCGCCTTCCTGACCCAGGGCAAACGGGTGCTCGAAGTGGCCCAGTCTGTGGGTTTCAATAGCGCCCAGGGATTTTTCAAAGTAGCGTTGCCGATGGCGCGGCCGTGGATAGCCGGTGGCGTGATGCTGGTGGTCATGGAAACGCTGGCCGATTTCGGGACCGTGGCGGTATTCAATTACGACACCCTGACCACCGCTATCTATCACGCCTGGTTTGGCCTGTTTTCCGTGAGGGCTGCGCTGCAGCTGGCATCGTTCCTGGTATTGGGGGTCTTTATCGTCGTCGTCGTTGAGCGCTGGCTGCGCACCCGGGCACGTTACCATCCGGGAAAGTCTCCTCCCGGTGGCCGCATTCGTCTTGGTGTTCGCAATCGCTGGCTGGGTTTCGCTTGTTGCGGGCTGGTCTTGTCGCTGGCTTTTCTCGTGCCGTTTACCCAGCTGCTGATCTGGGCGTGGCGCGACGTCGCCAACGGCGGGCTGGATTTGAGATTCTGGGGCTTTGCCTGGCGCTCGGTCAGCCTGTCCCTGACCGCGGCCGGCACCATTACCGTGGCCGCTTTGTTGTTGAATTACGCGATGCGGCTCGATCCACATCCGTTGAGCCACCTGGCCGGCCGGATCGCCACGCTGGGCTACGCGATGCCCGGAACTGTGCTGGCGATAGGTATCTTCGTGCCGCTGGCATTCGTCAACAACCAGCTGCAGGCCATCCTCGATTTCCTGTTCGCGGCCAATGCACCGCAGCTAACCTTGCAGACCGGTCTTGCCACTATGCTGCTCGCCTACCTGGTTCGCTTTCTGGCGGTCGCTCATCAACCGGTTGCAGCCAATATGCTGCGGATTACCCCGGCAATCGATGAATCGGTTCGGGTACTCGGCGTCTCGGGATGGGCATCGTTGCGGCGGGTCCATTTTCCGATGCTCAAGACCGGGCTGTTGACCGCCTTTGCGCTGGCTTTCGTTGACCTGATGAAGGAAATGCCGATCACCTTGATGACCCGGCCGTTCGGCTGGGAGACGCTCGCGGTCCGGGTGTTCGAGATGACCTCGGAAGGGCAATGGCAGCAGGCCGCATTACCCGCCTGCGCCATTGTGCTGGTAGGCTTGCTGCCGGTCGTGATTTTGACCCGGAGGTCTGACCATGAGGCTTGAACTGGACAACATCGTTCAGGCGTACCGCAAACGCGAGGTTTTGCAGGGAATCAGCTTTCAGATCGAGCAGGGTGATATTGGCTGCCTGCTGGGTCCGAGTGGCTGCGGCAAGACCACCGTTCTCAGATGCATTGCCGGTTTTGAACCGGTAATCGCAGGCCAGATCATTACCGAACAGACCGTCATCAGCGGGCCGGGATTTACCGTGCTACCGGAACTCAGGGGCATCGGCATGGTGTTCCAGGACTTCTCTCTATTACCGCATCTCAATGTGCTGAAGAACGTCGAATTCGGCCTGCATGTTCTGCCGCCAGCCCAGCGGCGCGAACGAGCGCTTGAAACCCTGGCATCCATGGGACTGTCAAATACGGTCGATGTGTATCCGCACGAACTGTCCGGGGGCCAGCAGCAGAGGGTTGCCCTGGCTCGTGCGCTTGCCCCGAACCCGAAACTGCTGTTGCTGGATGAGCCTTTCTCCAGTCTCGATAGCGAGTTACGGCACCGTCTCAGCATCGAAGTCCGTGAGCTGCTGAAAGAGCGTGGAACGACAACGCTGATGGTTACCCATGATCAGCAGGAGGCGTTTTCGATCGCCGACAGGATCGGCGTGATGCTGGATGGCCAGTTGATGCAGTGGGACAGCGGGTACCAGCTTTATCACGAGCCCGCCAACCGTTTTGTCGCCGACTTTGTCGGCCGTGGCGTGATCGTCAGCGGCCGGGTTGAAGAAGGGGGCATCCGGATAGGGCTCGGATTGCTCAAAGGCGGCAGCGAGATGCTGACTCCAGGCACGGTGGTCGATGTTTTGCTCAGGCCCGACGATATCGTCCATGACGATGACAGCAAGCTGACCGCGCGGGTCTGTCACAAAGAGTTTCGCGGGGCGGATATCCTGTATACGCTTTGCCTCGACTGCGGCGACCACTTCTACGCGCTGGTTCCCAGCCATCACAACCATCGTGTCGGGGAAAACATCGGCGTGCGCCTTGAAGCGGATCATGTGGTGACCTTTCCAAAGTACGGTGACCAGAAACATCCGACCTGAGCAGTGGCGGGTATTCAGGCGCCACGCTTCGTATTGAGCAACATCAGGAACAAGGGGACACCAATCAGCGCGGTCAGCGCACCGACCGGTAATTGCCGCGGAGCGACCACGGTTCGCGCGAGCGTATCGGCGACCACCAGCAGTGAACCGCCGAGCAAAGCCGCAGCGGGCAGCACGATGCGGTGATCGGACCCGGCGATCAACCGCACCAGGTGCGGTACCACCAGGCCAACAAAACCAATGCTGCCCGCCGTCGTTACCGCAGCCGCCGTCAGCAGCGAACTGAGCAGATAAATAATCACCCGCAGCGGGCCGACTTCGACGCCGAGCAGAGTTGCCTGTTTTTCACCCCGGGTCAGCAAATTCAGCGGTCGAGCCATGGCCAGGCAGACAGCCAGGACCAGGACCAGGAGCGCCATCTGGCCACGCCACTGGCGCACGAATGAAAAGTCGCCCATTAGCCAAAAAAGCATGCCCCTGAGGCTGCTGTCCGGTCCCAGCGCAAGGATCAGGCTGATCAGGGCGCCCATGCCGGCGGCCATGACGACGCCAACCAGGAGCAGGCGGGTGGGTGTCCAGCCGCCTTGTTTGCGGGCCAGGACAAAGACGATCAGCGTGACCGCCAGCGCCCCGGCAAAGGCGTTGCCGCCGATCCAGAAGCCGCCGAGACCGGCGCTGATAGCCAATAAGGCGCCGACCGCAGCGCCTCCGGAAACACCCAGAATATAAGGGTCGGCCAGCGGGTTGCGCAGCAGGACCTGCATCAGGCAACCCGCCAGGGCGAGCATGCCACCGGTGGTCAACGCGGCCAGGGCCCTGGGCAGGCGCAGGTCGATGACCAGGGTTCGAGCCAGTTCGTCGGCGCTGCCATCGAAAATTCTCCAGAGGGTCTGTGGCTCGAGAGACACCGAACCTACCAGCAGCGCAAACAACACGCTGGCCAAAGGAACCAGCGCCATGACGAGGTAAATCCTGGTTCTGGGCGCTGGTTTCAAATGCGAATCTCCGGCCGGGTCAGGTTGGCGATATGCGGGCTAAGGGTAATCAAGGCGGCCTGGTTGAACAAGCCGTACCTGCGGGCTAGTTCTGGACGCCGCCATGTGGAACAATCGAAGCAGTTTCAGTTTGTCTTCGATGGGTATATGAAGGATTGCATAGATTCGGAAGGATTCCGGGCCAACGTGGGAATTGTTATCAGTCGCGATGACGGCCAGGTGTTCCTCGGTGGCCGCGTGGGTCAAAGAGGTTGGCAGTTTCCGCAAGGTGGGATTATGACCGGGGAGTCTGCTGAGCAGGCCCTGTTCCGGGAGCTTCATGAGGAAGTCGGTCTTACCGACAAGGACGTGAGTATCCTCGGTTGTACGCAAGGGTGGTTGCGCTACCAGTTACCCAAAAAATATCAGCGCAGCCAGAGCCTGCCTTTGTGCGTAGGCCAGAAACAAAAATGGTATTTGCTGCGTCTGGCAAATACGGGCACTCGATTGTGTTTCGATTCCACGGCCAAGCCTGAATTTGATCGCTGGCGGTGGGTCGATTACTGGCATCCGGTTCGTGAAGTGATTTTTTTCAAGCGGCGGGTGTATGCGCAGGCGCTGACCGAACTCGGGCAGTTCCTGGGCGAGGACAAGCTTCCCAGCCAACCGGAGTGGATGGAGGAAACTCTGCGGGAATCCGCTCCTAGAAAGGACGAACAACCGCGAGGATAATAATAAGAATCAAGCCGATCGCGGGCACCTCGTTGAAGACTCTTAGCCACCGTTCGCTGTGCCTGCATTTTTTCTGTGCCAGGTCGAGGTGAATTTTCCAAAGATACCAATGGTAAAGCACCAGGCCGGCGACCAGTGCCAGCTTGACCTGCACCCAGAGCATCTTGAGGTAAAGCGGTTGTAGCGCGATCAGCCAGAATCCGAAGCCTAAAGTCAGCGCGCCGCCGATCGTCATGAGGATAAACAATCGCCGCTCCATGACGATGAAGCGCCGGTGGCCTTCTTCGTCGGTTGCCTGCAAGTGATAGATATAGAGCCTGGGCTGGTAGAAAAGGCCGGCGAACCAGGTAACCATAAAGATCACGTGCATCGCTTTGACCCAGATCATCGCACTTCCCCTGTCTCGCCCTTTATCGATGGCCGATATTGTACTGTGGACGCCGCTTGAGCAATAAGAGTAAATACCTTATTGTCGCGGCGCCACCAGGATGAATTGCGGCGCTGCGATGGAGGAACCGGCGGTGGGTAAATCACGTTTGATCGTGAAAAATTATTCGCCGCTTCGGTCGCGCCTCAACTGGGCGATCGCGCTGATCATGTTGTTCGGGGCGATCTGGCTGAGTTTCGAATACGGGCGGATGCAGGCCGGATTTTTTGTTCTCGAGGCGGTGGAGACGGAGAACGGTCTGCGACAACAGATCGCCGAACTGGGCGTTGCATCCGATGGCCTGAGGCAGAAAGTGGCCGTGCTGGAGGCATCGCGCCTGATCGACGAAGAGGCGTACTCGCAGGTCGAGGAAAGACTCCTGGATCTTCAGCAAGAAATTGCCGACCGGCAGAAAGACCTGAATTTTTATCGCGGCATCATGGCTCCCGAATCGCAGGCGGAAGGGTTGCAGATACAAGAGTTGAGTCTGTTGCAACTCGCCGAGGAAAAATATTTCCGCCTGCAACTGGTCCTGATGCAGGCGGTCAATCACAGCCGCATCGTTTCCGGCCGGGTTCGCATAACTGTCGATGGCGTCCAGGACGGGAAATCCGTGACTCTCGATCTGTCGCAACTGGGCCGGCCGGGCGAGCAGTTTGAGCCCATAGTATTTTCGTTCAGGTATTTCCAGGAGTTCGAGAGAGGGCTGGTCTTGCCGGAGGGATTCGTCGCGGAACGGATCAACGTGGTGCCGGTGCCAAGCCGGCGGCCGTCGCGGGCCGTACGTCAATCTTTTGACTGGCGACCGCAGACCGGTTAATACTTTTACGATGTTCGGGGGAATCGATGTTTGGCGGTAAAAAGAAAAACCCTTCAATCGATACGCTGGTCGGTTGCAACAGCCGCGTTGACGGCAATATAAGATTCAGCGGCGGCTTTCATGTCGATGGTTATGTCAAAGGCAAAGTAAAGGCGGCCGCCGATTCGTTATCGATTGTCAGTATCAGCGAACGCGGGGTTATTGAAGGAACCGTCAGCGCGCCGGAAATAGTGCTGAACGGAACGATCATCGGTGACGTGGTTGCAGGGAATCGCATCGTGCTGGGGCCGAATGCGCGGGTTAACGGCAACGTGTATTACAATCTGATAGAAATGTCGATCGGCGCCGAGGTCAATGGCAAGCTGATCCACCGGCCAGGCACGACCACGCCCTTGCTGGCGTATCAGAAGAAGGCCAGCGATGCCTCTTGAAAAACGGGCCTCGGGAGCCTATAAAGAATCAGTACAAACCGTGGAATTGAGATGACGGCAGAAACACAGGTATTGATATTTACAGACTCGGCCGCCATGAAGGTCGGGGAGCTGATCCGTGAAGAGGACAACCCGGATCTGAAACTTCGCGTCTATGTGGCCGGCGGCGGCTGTTCGGGGTTTCAGTACGGTTTTACTTTTGACGAGACCGTGGAAGACGGCGACACCTTGATAGAAAACTGCGGCGTAACCTTGCTGGTAGATCCATTGAGCGTCCAGTACCTGGCTGGCGCCGAAATCGATTACAACGAGGATCTTCAGGGCGCACAGTTCGTAATCAGAAATCCCAATGCGAGCAGCACCTGTGGTTGCGGCTCATCCTTTTCGGTCTGACGGATTCGTCCTTAGATCGAATAAATACCACCCAGTATCGCGGCCTTGCTCGAACCGGTGATCGCAGACAGATCTATCGGCCTTCCCGCGATGGTTTCCTTGGCCAGCCAGGCGAAGGCGGCCGCCTCGACCCAATCCGGGTCCAGGCCGTATTCGGTAGTCGTCGAAACGCTGCGTTCTTGCAGATGCGCCCGCCATCTTGTCATCAGGTGGAGGTTTTTACCGCCTCCTCCGCAGATCAAAACCCGCACACTGTCCGCCGCATGGTCGCGAACTGCATTGC
>BFAU01000138.1 GCA_008975185.1 bacterium MnTg04
AATTGGTATATGGCCGGTCGTATCGACGGTAAGTTAACCGTCGGTGAGCGCGAGGTCTATTGGGATATCGGTGCAGCCTGGTCCAAGAACTCGGCTTCTCAACTGAAACAGGGCGCGGCCAATTCGGCCAAGCTAAAACAGGCCCTGGGCCCGCTGGCAGACTGTACCGCCCCTTGCGTGCCGCTGAATATTTTTGGCGGTCAGGGTGCAAATGGCCAGGGCACGATCACCCCGGCCATGATCGACTTCGTCACTTTCGTACAGCATGACGTCAGCGATCAGGAACTGACCGATATCACGCTCAACGTCAGCAGCACGATCGCCGATCTGCCGGCCGGCCCGCTGGGCTTTGCGGCCGGTTACGAACATCGTGAAGAAAACGGTTCTTTCAACCCCGACCCGATTGTGGTCGCTGGCGAGTCGGCCGGCATACCGTCGCTGCCTACTTCGGGTGGTTTCAATGTCGATGAGTTCTATCTTGAGCTCAACGTGCCGATACTTGCCGATGTCTCGGCGGCCGAAGACCTGAGCGTGTCGCTGGCAGTCAGAAGCTCTGATTACAGCACTTTCGGCTCGGAAACGACTGCATCCTACGGCGTGTACTGGAAAGTAGTGCCTGATTTTGTGGTTCGCTACAATTTCTCCGAAGGCTTCCGTGCACCGGGCATCGGTGAGCTGTTCGGTTCCGCATCGCGCTTCGATGCGACGATCGCCGATCCGTGTTCCGATTTTAACAACACAGGTGTTTCGCAGACGGTCATCGACAACTGTATCTTGCAGGGCGTGCCGGCTGATGGCAGCTATGTGCAGCTTGGTGACCAGATTTCTGTCAGCACCGGCGGTAACAGGGACCTGAACCCGGAGACCTCCGATACCTGGACGCTGGGCTTTGTATACAGCCCGAGCTGGGTTGACGATGTGGGCTGGATCGAAGCACTGACGGCCGAAGTCACTTACTATGATATCGAACTGACCTCCGCGATCGGGGCGATCGATGCCCAGACCCAGCTGGAAGTTTGCGCGCTGACCAATGACCCGGCACTGTGTGGCGCCATCTCGCGTACCGGCAATGGCACGATCAATGCCTTCGCCAATCAGCTGACCAATATTGGCGGTATCGACACCAATGGGTTCGATGTCAATCTGACCTACCTGGGGCCGGAAGGTGACTTGGGTACTTTCGGGGTGACCTGGCATAACAGCTTCGTCAGGGAATTCGACCTGAGCAACGTCAGCTCTACCGGTGGTGTCACGAGCCGGGACCGGCTTGCAGTTGAGGAAAACAACTCGGGTATTCCGAAATGGAAATCCACACTTGGAATCAACTGGATGAAGGGCAACTGGAACGCGACCTGGACGCTGCGCCATGTTTCGGGCCTGACCGAATCCTGCAGCGACTTCCTGGACGGCTCGCCTGACAGCCTGACCAACCAGGGTGTGTGCTCGATTCCAGACATGGCCAATAACAGTAATTCGTTGAATTATCTGGAGGCGACGACTTACAACGATATACAGGTCATGTGGCGGCCGGACTTCGGTGAAACCAACGACCTGGCCATAACATTCGGTGTGCAGAATCTCTTTGATCAGGATCCACCGGCCTGTTTCAGTTGTTCGCTGAACGGTTACGATCCGTCTACCTATGACGCACAGGGCGTGTTCGGTTATTTCCAGGTTGCACTTAGCTTCGATTAGCCGGCGCAATCATGCAGACCTTGGCGGCCCCTTTGCAGGGGCCGCTTTTTTTTTGCTTCAGGCTGCTGGCAGCCAGATACGGTTTGGCGATGGACCGAGAGGTGTTTTTTTCCCCGCTATGATGCTATTTTCTGGCTTCAGGGACTGCCTGGCAGTCCCTGTAACGGCTGGCCAGTACGCCGCATGACCGGGCGACTCCGAAAAGAGTGCCCGAAAGCCGTTGATATTTATGGAAATTAATAGAGCTGATGGCTGTCGGCTGCCGTTGGCCGCTTGAACAAGATAAAGAATATAGCCGCTATTCAAAGCTGGAGAAGATTCAATGAGGGTCTATCTTAAAGGGCTCCTGGTTCTGATGGCACTGGGTTTTGGTGTCGCGCAGGCGCAGGGCGTCAATAATATTCTGGACGCCGGTCAGCGAAACATTCGCCTGGCCCAGGCATCGCAGGATCGGGTCGACAAAATAGTCGAAGAAGAACGTGAGCTTGTGGACCAGTTCAACACGGTCAACAAGGAGGTCGACGGACTCAAGGTCTACAACGCCCTGATGGACCGCCAGATTGAGAATCAGGTTGATCAAATGGCGAAGCTGGCCGAATCGATCGACCAGGTAACCATAGTCGAACGCCAGATCATGCCACTGATGCTGCGCATGATAGATGGGCTGGAGCAGTTCATATCCCTGGACATACCGTTCCTGGTCAAGGAACGGACGGACAGGGTGGAGAAACTGCGCGACCTGATGGAGCGCTCCGATGTGTCGGTCGCCGAGAAGTTCCGCAATGTCTTTGAGGCTTTTACGATTGAAAACGAATATGGCCGGACCATCAGTACCTACAAGGACGCGCTGACAATTTCCGGTGGCACCCGCGAGGTGGAATTTCTCCAGATCGGCCGGATCGTGCTTTTATATCAAACCATAGACGGCACCTTTACCGGCACCTGGGACAAGGAGGAACGCAGTTTCGTTGAACTGCGTTCAGGCGCTGCCCGAACCCAGGTGCGCCAGGGTCTGCGAATGGCTCGAAAGGAAATCGCCCCGGAACTGTTGTTGCTGCCGATTGACGCAGCGGAGGCGGCACAATGAGAAATTTCATCGGCAAACCGGCAATCGCCATCGGCGCCACAGCGATTTTCTGCCTGCTCCCGCTGGGCGCCGCAATGGCCCAGGACAAGGCTGCCAGTCTGGACGACCTCCTCCGGCAGGTTGAACAAGGACGCGTGAACGACCAGCGGGAGTTCAGGGAACGAGAGCGACGTTTTATCAACGCGCGTAATGAACGGCGCTCGATGCTGCAAAGAGCAGTCAGGGAACGCACTGCGGAGGAAAACCGCAGCACGCAACTCGAGGCCACTTTCGGCGAAAACGAAATTCGCACCTCCGAGTTGTCCGCCGCGCTGGATCGCCGCCTGGGCTCGCTGAAGGAGTTGTTTGGCATACTGCAGCAGGTTTCCGGTGAAACGATGGCGCTGCTGGATAATTCCCTGACTTCCATTCAGTTTCCGGACCGCGGTGAATTCCTGGGCGGCCTGGCAACCAAGATGGGGACCAGCTCGGAACTGGCGTCGATCGAGGAAATCGAGCGTCTGTGGTACGAACTGCAAAGAGAAATGACCGAACAGGGACGGGTGGTCCGTTTCTCGACCACGGTCCTCAATACCAACGGCGAAGCCGAAGAACGTGAGGTGGTCCGGGTCGGCGTATTCAACGTAGTCTCCGATGGCAAGTACCTGCAATACTCATCGAAGACACGCAACTTGACGGAATTGGGGCGCCAGCCGCAGCAGGCCAGGTTTACGGATTCGGCTGAGGACCTGAGCGATAAACGCGTTGGCCAGGTGGTGTTTGGCCTGGACCCGACGAGTGGCCAGATCCTGTCGTTATTGCTGCGCAGCCCGACCTTTGCCGACCGGGTGAAAATGGGCGGTATCGTTGGCTATATCATCATGGCCCTGGGTGTCGTCGCCTTGTTGATTGCGCTTGAGCGCCTGCTGGTCCTGACATTGACCGCCAATAAAGTCAATCGGCAACTCAAGTCTGACGAACTCACCGGCGATAACCCGCTCGGGCGGGTATTGCTGGCTTCGCAAAAATACCGGGATGCCGATCTGGAAACCCTTGAGCTAAAGCTTGGTGAAGCCATCCTGAAGGAAACACCGGCGCTGACCAGGGCACTGATGTTCCTGAAGATCATTGCTGTGGTTGCGCCTCTGCTCGGCCTGCTGGGTACCGTGACCGGCATGATCAAGACCTTCCAGATCATCACTTTGTATGGCACCGGCGATCCGACGCTGATGGCTGGCGGTATTTCGCAAGCGCTGGTGACCACGGTGCAGGGTTTGTCCGTGGCCATACCGACGGTGCTGCTGCACACGCTGGTGACCGGCCGCAGCAAGAAGATCACCCATGTCCTGCAGGAGCAGAGTGCCGGCATCGTAGCCGAACGCTCCGAAGCGCTGCACGCGCAAAGCGCCTAGGGCGATATACAGGGGAACCATGGCTTAAGGATCGGATCGAAACATGTATGCACTGACACAAATGTATGAGGCTACGCGCGATTTCATGGAACTCGGCGGCACCGTACTGACAGTGATTGCGTGGGTGACGTTTGTCATGTGGATCCTGATAATCGAGCGGATGATGTACTTTTCGACGGATCTCAGGAAACAGATTCGGGACGCTATCCGGGTCTGGGAATCCAGGCCCGAGCGGCGCTCCTGGGAAGCGCACCAGATCCGGGATGCGATGCTCTCGCGCATGCGGGAGCGCGCCGAGCAGTTTCTGCCGATGATCAAGACGCTGGTCTCGCTTTGCCCGCTGCTCGGCTTGCTGGGTACGGTGACCGGCATGATCCAGGTGTTCGACGTCATGGCGCTCGAGGGGACATCCAATGCGCGTTCGATGGCGGCCGGCGTGTCCCTGGCGACGGTGCCGACGATGGCCGGAATGGTGGGCGCGTTGTCAGGCGTGTTCGCCAGCACCTGGCTGAACAGAAAATCCGCCCGTGAACTGGAGATTTTTCGCGATTCCATGACCACGGACCATTAGGGGGAAAACAGATGAGACAACTGTTCTCTGAGAGCAACCCGGAAGAAGAAGAAAACGAAATCAATATAACGCCCATGCTGGACGTCGTGTTTATCATGCTGATTTTCTTCATCGTGACGTCGTCCTTCATCAAGGAAGCCGGTATCGATGTAAACAAGCCGGATGCGCAGACTGCCGTCTCCCAGGACAAAGCCAATATCCTGATCGCAATCACCGAAAGAGGTGAGATCTGGATCGACCGGCATCTTGTGGATCCGCGGGCCGTGCGGGCAATTGTCGAACGTATGCACGCGGAAAACCCGCAGGGCACCGTGGTCATCCAGGCGGACAAGAAATCCACGACGGAAGTGCTGATCCAGGTTATGGATGCCGCCCGCCTGGCCGGTGTCGATAACGTGGCGATTGCAGCGCAAAACTGAGATGGTTAAACCAAGGTATGCTATGGCGGTTGTTCTGGCGGCGGTGATCACCGGCGGTCTGTTGTTTACGATGCAGGCTCTGATCGCCAGCGGCAAATCAGCTTTGACCGATGACAGGGAAGTCCATTTCCTGGATTTCGTGCGTACCGAAAGACAGGAAATGGTTCAGCGCAAGCAGCAAAAACCGGAAAAGCCGCCACCGCCGAGGGAGCCGCCACCGGATATGCCGCAGCCCCAGCAGGACGCAGTGGATCCGAACATGCAGACGATAGGGGTTGCGCCGATGTCGGTTTCAGCCGATATGTCTATCGGCGGCTTCGGTCTCGCCATCTCCGATGGCGATTACCTGCCCATCGTCAAAGTGGCGCCGATTTACCCGCGGCGGGCATTATCGCGAGGCCTGGAAGGTTACGTCATAGTGGAGTTTACAGTCACCAAGACGGGATCTGTTCGTGATCCGTTCATCGTGGAATCGACCAGTTCACTGTTCGAAAATGCGGCGCTCAAAGCGGTGCTCAGGTTCAAATACAAGCCGCGCATTGTCGATGGGGACCCCATCGAGGTTGCTGGCGTGCAAAACAAGATATCGTTTGAACTGGAAGATTCCTGATGACCGGTGCGGGCAAACTGACTGTCGTTGTCGTTCTTGCTGTTTCTTTGTTGATGCTTCCGGCGTTGTTGCCCGGTAATGCGCCAGGAGCACTGGCGTCCGTGAGCCATGCCCAGGCAGCCGGGGAGCGAAAGGAACGCAAGACGCGCAAAACGCCGGCGATGCGCGAAAAAACTTATAAGAAGCTGTCGGAATCCAGGGAATTGGCGGAAGCGGACGATTTTGTCGGTGCGTTGCGGGCGCTGGATAGCCTGAGCCGGCAGAAGAATCTGAACAGCTATGAATTGGCCCAGATGTACAATTTCTACGGCTTCATTCATTTCTCGCAGGAGAACTATGCGCAGGCGGTTCGGGACTATGAAAAGGTTCTTGCACAACCTGATTTGCCGCTGGGCATGGAAACCTCGACGATTTATACCGTGGCCCAGCTTTATTTTACGCAGGAAGATTATGTGAGGGCGGAGCTGCAGCTACGCAAATGGTTTGCGGTAGCCGAAAACCCGGGTCCGCAACCTTATGTGCTGCTGGGGCAGGCTTTGTACCAGCAAAACAAGTACCGCGAAGCGATCGTGCCCGTGGAAAAGGCCATCAGCATCAGGGTCGGGCAGGGAAAGCCGCCCAAGGAAAACTGGTTGTTGTTGTTGCGGGTTTTTTATTTTGAGCTTGGCGACCTGGCCAAGGTCGAGCAGATTCTCAAACAGTTGCTGGCGCTGAATCCCAAGAGAGATTACTGGATCCAGTTGTCCGGGATTTACGGCGAGCGCGACGACGTAAACAAGCAGTTAACCGCCTACGAAATGGTCTATATTCAGGGCCTACTGAAGACCAGCCGCGAGTACGTCACGATGGCGCAGCTTTACCTGCAATCGGATGTACCCTACAAGGCCGGCAAAGTCCTGGAAAAAGGCTTCAAAGACGGTTTGATCGAGAAGAATGCGCGCAATTACCGTCTCGCCGCCCAGTCCTGGACCATGGCCCAGGAAGACGGGAAAGCAATTCCGGCACTCGTGAATGCAGCGAAATTGTCGGATGACGGCGAACTGGATGTGAGGCTGGCCAATGCCTACTTCAACCTCAGGCAATGGAGGGCATCGATTGACTCCTCGCGCGCCGGCATAAAAAAAGGCGGGCTGAAACGAAGCGATCAGGCCAATATTCTGCTTGGCATGGCGCTCTACAACGTCGAACGGTACTCGCAGGCGATCGACGCATTCCGGCTCGCTCGTCGGGACGATCGAAGCAGCCGCATGGCCTCGCAGTGGATAAGCCACGTCACCAGCGAGCGGGCTCGCCAGGAAGACCTCCGGCAGGCTTTGGCGAACTGATATACCGCGCTGCGCGGGTCTCGGATTCCGATGGGCCGCCGATACCCCTGCCTGCCAGGCTAGCGGCAGAAACACCCGGTCTTCGAATCTTCATGCAGATTGCCACGAAGATTACATAGCTTTTTTTGCATTACCGGCCCGATTGACGACTTAGTTCACTGGCCATCAGCCCTGTCTGTTTACTAGCCTGTATGCAGTGATCGGCGCATTGCCGTTCACCGAATCCATGGAGGGATGAGACATGCATGCAGGAAAATTTATGCCCCTGCTGATCGGGCTAATGTGGTCAGCGACTTCGATGGCGATAACGGACAATGACATCGTTACCAGTTGTCATGGCTGTAGCTGGGCCCAGTACAAGCGACAGGCGTTACAGCAAGTACCCGATAATGGCCCGAACGTCATGGTCAATGTTTACCTGGTCGACCGCGTGAAACGCAGGCTGGCGAAGTACCGGGTCGTGAAGGAGTACAGTGAAGGCATGCTGTACAAGCACGCGAAGAGCCGGACACCCACAACGACGGAGCTGCAGACCTTCGAGGCGGACCTCGCGGCATTCGATGAAATTCAGAAAATCAGCCTCGTCGCACGCCGCTTACCCAATAATTTTCCGGTCAGAAGCGCAGCCGATATTTA
>BFAU01000139.1 GCA_008975185.1 bacterium MnTg04
GGAAATCGTCGAGTTCAGCGTGCCGGACGACGGCTCATAAGGCGGCGCCCACTGCCGCATGAGGGTTTATCAACGGCCAGCCAGCCTGGGGTTGAGCGTGTAGATGCCGGTTACCCGCACCTCTTCGATGATGTGCCCCTCGATGGCTGCGCGGACATCGCCACCGGTAAATTTGGCGTCCACAGCGCAACGCGCAAGATCTGTTGCATACAGCACAAAATGATAATGGTGTAGCAGGCTGTCGTTCCACGGCGGACACGGGCCATCGTAGCCGAAATAATCACCCGTCATTTTCTCATCGCCGGCAAACCAGCTTGTGAAGTCATTGATGCCCTGGCGCGAACCCTCCGGGCCGGGGGGTTGGTGTTTGCCGCCCGTCGTAACACCATCCGAGCAAAATCCGCCGGCGATGCCGTGGACCGATGGCGGGATATCCACCATCACCCAGTGGTAAAAATCCGTGCGCGGCAGTTCCGGGGGTATTTCCCTCCCTTCCTGGTTGACATCATCGGCTTTGCCTGGCACATCGACATCGACGCAAAGCAATATCAGCGAACGGGTGCCGGCGGGCAGCGCATTCCATTCCAGGGTCGGGTTACGGTTGGCGCCGAGCCTGACATGCTCTTTCGCATCGATGACGCCAAAGGCGAAATCGCCGGGTATGGAATGCTGGTCCTCAAACTCTTCAATTCGCAGGTACATGAGTCGTCTCCCTCGGTTCGCTCGCCCGGTGCGGCCAGCCGAGCTCAGGATGCCTTGGCGATTCGATCCATCGCAGCCAGAACATCCCTGATCTGATCGCTTGCCCAGGCGAGCTGCTCGCGGGTTACGATCAACGGCGGCGCGAACCGGACCACGGTTTCATGCGTTTCCTTGCTCAGCAGGCCCTTTTTCATCAGTCGTTCGCAGACTTCCCTGGCCGTCGCCAGCGCCGGGTCGATTTCCATGCCGATGAACAGCCCTTTACCACGCAACTCGTTGACCAGCGGGCTCTTGATGGTCTGCAACAGACCCAGAAAGTATGCGCCCATGTCCCGGCTGCGCTCGACCAGTTTTTCCTCGACCAGGATATTGAGGGCTTCGAGACCCACCGCGGCAGCCAGTGGATTGCCGCCGAAAGTACTGCCATGCGTTCCGGCTTGAAAGACCTCCATGACCTCACGTTTGGCCAGGAACAACGATACCGGGAGGATGCCGCCGCCCAGCGCCTTGCCCAGGATCAAGCCATCGGGTTTGACATCGTCGTGTTCGCAGGCAAGCAGCTTGCCGGTGCGGCCGAGACCGGTCTGCACTTCGTCGCAAATCAGCAGGACGTTTTGCGCGCGGCAGATTTCGGCGCATTGACGAAGATAACCGTCCGGCGGAATGTTGATGCCGCCTTCACCCTGGATCGGCTCGACCAGGAAAGCCGCCGTATTTTCGTTGATCGCCGCGGCCAGCGCCGCCGGGTCGCCATAGGGGATGGTCCGCATGCCGCCGGAAAACGGGCCGAAACCCTCCTGGTATGCCGGGTCGGATGACAGGCTGACGATAGCGATCGTGCGGCCGTGAAAATTGCCCTCGCAGGCGATAATTTCGGCCCGGTCCCGGGCTACGCCCTTGACCTCATAGGCCCACTTGCGTGCGGCCTTGAGCGCGGTTTCAACGGCTTCCGAACCGGTGTTCATTGGCAGCGCCATGTCCTGGCCGGTGAGTTCACAGGCGCGTTTCAGGAAATGAACCAGCTTGTCGGTATGAAATGCCCGCGACACTATGCTCAAGGTCGCTGCCTGTGCGCTGAGGACCTTGACCAGGCGCGGATTGGCATGGCCATGGCTGACCGCCGAATAGGCGCTCATCATGTCCAGGTATTTGTTGCCTTCGTCATCCCAGACATGGACCCCCTCGCCACGAACCAGCACCACCGGCAACGGATGGTAATTGTGCGCGCAGTACCGGTTTTCGAGTTCTATCGTTGAATTCATGAAGGCCTCCGGAGGTCGCTTCGCCAACCGGCGTGGCGACGGCAGGCAAGTGGGTAATTTTAGGGCATACACCACCCTCATATCCAGCGATCCGGAGGGCGGCGAGTGTGCCGGCAGCGGGACGGCATGCAATACTTGCCCGGGCGTATTTGACAGGAGCCAGCGAAAAATGACCCGGCTACCCAAAGCTGAGCGCGTTGTCGTGCCGGGTCCGGCCGGTGGCCTGGAATCGATATTGGAAGTTCCCGCAGCGCGGGTCGAAAAAATTGCCGTCCTTTGTCATCCGCATCCTTTGTACCACGGCACCATGAACAACAAAGTCGTGCATACACTGGCACGGACGTTCCAGCGCATGGGCGTCGCCTGTCTGCGATTCAATTTTCGTGGTGTAGGCGCCAGCGCTGGTTCGTACGACGAAGGCCAGGGTGAAACACGGGATGCGCTGGCGGCGACGGAGTTCATGCGCGACCGGTTTCCAAAGGCGAAACTGTGGATGGCGGGATTTTCCTTTGGCGGTGCAGTCGCCTTGAGAGCCGCCAGGCCGGCATCGGCCGACCTGTTGGTGACCGTGGCGCCGGCGCTGCAAGAAATGGAGCCAGTACAGCTAACGATCCCCGATTGCCCGTGGCTGCTTATCCATGGCGACCGAGACGCCACGGTCAGTTGCCGGGGGAACCTCGAATGGGTGGGCAACCTCGATCATCCGCCAGAGCTTTACATTGCCCGCGGGGTCGATCATTTTTTCCATGGCAAACTGAACCTCCTTCGCGATGTCGTAATCGAGAAACTGGAAAAAATGGGTGTAGTCCAATGCGGATGAAACTTCATGGAAGACGGAGCTGATCATGCTGAAATCGGTTTTTATCGCGATAAAAAAACAGTTTGCCGTTGCCGACGAGAAGCACGGCGGGAATCACGAAAAAGCGCTGCGCCTGGCAACAGCGGCCCTGCTTGTGGAGATGGGCCGGGCCGATCACTACAGCGATGGCGACGAGGCGGCGTTGATACTGGAGCTGTTGCGCGATCATTTTGTGATGGAATCTGAAGACGTCGGCGCTCTTTATGAGTTTGCCACTGAGAAGGCCGACCAGGTGGTGTCCTTGCATGAGCTGACCAGCCTGCTGCATCGATCGCTCGACGAGGAAGAGCGGGGCAGATTGCTGGAGATGATGTGGCGGATAGCCTACGCCGACAAGCGCCTGGATCCGCTGGAAGACTCGCTGGTGAGAAAAGTGGCCGACTTGCTCTATGTCCGCAATACCAGCTTGATGAAAATTCGCGAACGCGTGATGTCGTCTATCGACCAGTAGGCCTACCGCCGGTTTTCTGTCGTACCGAGACCGCCAGCCCGTTAGCCCAGCGCAACGATCAGCGCCTGCAATCCGATCAAGACGAACAATGGAGCGAGGTCGAGTCCGCCGATCGGTCGTATCAGGCGGCGCACCGGCCTGATCAGCGGTTCGGTTATCGAGGTCAGGATCGCGACGATCGGATGGTAGCCACCGGTACCGACCCAGCTAAGTATCGCCCTGAGCAGCACGGCAAAGAAAAACAGACGGGCCGCGTTGACGGCCAGCCGCTGCAGGACGATGAGCAGTAGCAATCCGGTTGACGGTACCGACTTGCCGCTGAGCGAAATAAGAATGAGCGTAAGAACCAGTTCCAGCAGCAGTGCCACCAGCACGGTAGCCAGGTCCAGGCCCCTCCACGCCGGTATGACTCGCCTGACCGGGTGGACCAGCGGCCCCGTGACCGCCACGATAAATTGCGAGAGGGGATTGTGGAAGTCGGCCCTGACCCACTGCATCAGAAAACGAAGCAAGTAACAGCTGACATAGAGTTCGCCGATCGTTGAGAAAAGGAAAGAGACGGCCTGCGCCATTTTTTTGAATTCCTGGATGCGGTTGGGCTGCCAAAGATAGCATGGCAGCCTGGTATTTCAATCGTTGCCTAGCCATTCGGCGGGCCGGTACCGGCAGGGCGCGGCCCGAATACCGCGGTACCCAGGCGCACCAGCGTTGAGCCTTCCACTATCGCAGCTTCCAGGTCGTTACTCATGCCCATCGACAGCGTATCGAGCCTGAGCCCCAGCAGCTGGTTGAGCTCGTTTTGCAAGCTGGCGAGGCGGGCGAACCAATGGCGCTGGCGGGACGGTTTATCACTCGCCGGTGGTATGCACATCAGGCCACGCAGTCGCAACCTGGGGAGCGCGGCGACCTGGCTCGCCAAATCGGCAAGATGCTCCGGCGGTACGCCCGATTTGCCGCTTTCGTCGCTCAGGGCAACCTGCAAACAGATATCGAGTTCCTTTTTTTCGGGTGGGCGATGCTCGCTCAGTCTTGTTGCCACTTTGGGACGATCGATGCTGTGGACCCAGTCGAAGCAAGCAGCGATTTCGCGGGTCTTGTTGCTTTGGATGCGGCCGATGAAATGCCATTCGATATCGAGGTTCTGCAATTGTCGTTGCTTGTCCATCGCTTCCTGCACGAAATTTTCGCCAAACGCTTTCTGACCCGCCTCAAAGGCGAGGCGAATCGCATCGGCAGGTTGTTTTTTGCTGACCGCCAGCAGGTTTACCTCTGCAGGATCGCGGCCGCAGCTATCGCAGGCTTGCCGGATTCTTTGGCGGATTTTCAACAGGTTCTGTGTGACGTTCGTCATGTTTTACTTAAGCTGGTTGGTTATACTGAGCATCGTTGGTTTTAGGCAGTTATGGGCTGATAGAACCATATTTAACACATAGATCATAGGGATTTTGATGTGGCACCAGATATTGCACAACTCTTAACCTTTTCGGTGAAAAATAACGCGTCCGACCTTCATTTGTCAGCAGAAATGCCGCCATTGATCCGTGTGGACGGGGATGTCAAGCGGCTCAATATGCCGGCGTTATCGCACAAGGAAGTGCACGCGATGATGTATGACATCATGAACGATAAACAGCGCAAGGATTTTGAGGAGTTTTTCGAAACCGATTTTTCGTTTGAAATTCCCAAGCTGGCACGATTCAGGGTCAATGCGTACAACCAGCATCGTGGCGCGGCCGCCGTTTTCAGAACTATTCCCTCGATAATCCTGTCGCTGGATGATTTGCAGGCGCCAAAAATCTTTAAGGATGTAGCGATGTATCCGCGGGGACTGGTCCTGGTGACGGGACCGACCGGATCCGGCAAAAGCACGACGCTGGCCGCGCTGGTCGATTATATCAACGACAACAAGCCGAGCCACATCATAACCATCGAGGATCCAATCGAATTTGTACACGAGAGCCGCCGCTGCCTGATCAACCAGCGTGAAGTGCATCGCGATACCCTGGGCTTCAACGAGGCGATGCGATCGGCGCTGCGCGAAGACCCGGACGTCATCCTGATCGGCGAAATGAGAGACCTCGAGACTATTCGCCTGGCGCTGACAGCGGCAGAAACCGGGCACCTCGTGTTTGGCACCCTGCATACGAGTTCCGCGGCCAAGACCATCGACCGGGTCGTCGATGTTTTCCCGGGTGGGGAAAAGGAAATGGTGCGCTCAATGCTGTCCGAGTCGTTGCGCTGCGTGATATCGCAGTCCCTGCTAAAGAAAATTGGTGGCGGCCGGGTTGCGGCACACGAAATCATGATTGGTACGCCGGCGATCCGCAACCTGATCCGCGAGGGCAAAGTTGCGCAGATGTACTCGGCAATCCAGACCGGCCAATCGATGGGCATGCAAACGCTTGACCAGTGTTTGCAGGATCTGACCCAGATGGGAATGGTGAGCAAGGAAGAAGCCCGTTTCCGAGCGGTCAACAAGGACGCCATTTAGCAGTTCGCGGAGTTTCGATATGGCAATGCAACGAGAACAAGCGGTCAAGCTGATGCAGGAT